>NZ_JACSMK010000010.1:0-122798 GCF_018618595.1 Exiguobacterium sp. s133 | reverse complement strand
TCGGCATCCGCATCGGCATCGGCATCGGCGTCAGCATCCGCGTCGGCATCCGCATCGGCGTCAGCATCCGCGTCGGCATCCGCATCGGCATCGGCATCGGCGTCAGCATCCGCGTCGGCATCCGCATCGGCGTCAGCATCCGCGTCGGCATCCGCATCGGCATCGGCATCGGCGTCAGCATCCGCGTCGGCATCCGCATCGGCGTCAGCATCCGCGTCGGCATCCGCATCGGCGTCGGCATCGGCATCCGCATCAGCATCAGCATCGGCATCCGCATCGGCATCCGCATCAGCATCGGCATCGGCGTCAGCATCCGCATCCGCATCAGCGTCGGCGTCGGCGTCAGCATCAGCGTCGGCATCCGCATCGGCGTCGGCGTCAGCATCAGCGTCGGCGTCGGCATCCGCATCGGCGTCAGCGTCCGCGTCGGCGTCAGCGTCCGCATCGGCATCTGCATCCGCATCGGCATCAGCGTCAGCGTCCGCATCGGCGTCGGCGTCCGCATCGCCTTCTTCATCAAACACAATCGTCGTTTGACCATCTAAATCACTTAATAACTCAGCATCAATCACTGTAGTACTGACGGCTGATCCCGTAACGACAATTTCACCATCAACACCCGCTGGCTTGTCGACGAGCACATTTAAGTCGACCGTCGTCGGTCCAAGAACCTGAACGCCGACTAGTTCATTCGATAAGTTGACCGTATCGTTCGCGACTGCTGTTAGTAAGCCATTAACAGATGGTAACAACTCTTTTACAGGAGTTAGCACAAAGTTCAGTGATGATCCTAATATTCCCGTCAATTGAAGATTCGTAATTGCATCCACTAAGTCTTGTAGCGCTTGTTGCACTACTTGCTGGACTGCAGTTTCAAGATGTTGTCCTAATCCATCGCTGAAATTGACAACGATCGTGCCATCAGCATTGACAGTCACCGGGGCCTGCCCATTGTAGTCAAGCAAATCAGACAATGCTACGTCCAAATTATTGAGTGCAGCCAACGCATCTTCTAGTTCATTTAATCCTTGGACATTTAAAAGCGGGCTTGTCAGCGGGTTGTCTAAAATTATGTCAATTTCAGTGACCAAATCTCCGACAAGGCCATTGACACTCGTCGTTAAAGGATCAAGTTGACCTTTAAGCGTCGGCAAGTCTTCCAGTGTGATTGGCAATAGTTCTACGCTCACGTCGGCATTGCCGTTCGCCGTCATTTTGCCCGCGAGATCCGGAATATTAAAGACGGCGACACGTTCTGGCGACAAAATTTCTGCATCGGCCAATCCTCGGCCCGTTAAACCAAGTGCTAAATTATAATTTTCTAATTGTTCTGTTAAATTCGCTCGGACTTGTACATCTGTCAATAATTGTACATCCGCTAGACTCACTCGATTTACTGGAGCAAGTGCTAATGAATTTTTAATGGATGAGGCAAATTGTTGCTGTTGCGGCTGAAACTTTTTTTCAGATGCTTCTGTCTTGGTGTAAGTAAATGAAATTGGGGATAGTGCCAGTGAGGAGGCTGTGAGTAGTTTGATCAAGCGTTTGGTGTGGTTTCTGTGGTGTCGGTTCATCTTCTTTCGGAAATCAGGCGTTTTCTTGTTCATTTGAACACTCCTTTTCTTGAGAAAAATTACCTTACACCCATCATTATGCAGGGTTTTACTAATAAAAAATACATTTTTTTACAATTGTAATAGAAGTATAGTACCTAATATCTAGTATTTTTAATGCTTAATTACCTCTAAAAATATAAATTAAAGCCGTTTTTATTTTCAATCTCTTAATTTATATTGTAATTTTATTTCATTACTTAATATCCCATAAAAATCCATATTCATTTAAGAGCCTTTTATACCCATATAATTTCCAGAAAATAAAAAAAGGTCATCCTCAAGCTGATAGCTCGAAGATGACCTTTTTTATTAGAAGGTAATGTGTTGTTTACTCCATTTGATGGACTCTTTAAATTGTCTGATTAAATCTTCTGCTGGAACTGTCAAAAAGTAAGCTAATCCATCAGCTTTTTCTGACATTTGCTGAATCACGAGTCCATCTTCAATCAACTCTTGAAGTTGCTCTAAAATCTGACTGTGTGACTGATCGATTCGCTGTTCAATCTCACCAATCGTCAGCGCCCCATCCCGTAAAATGTAGATGACGCTCGACTTTAAGCTGTTCTCGAAGTTATGCTGAAACTTTTGCAGGGCTAATAAATCGGCTTGTTCTTCTGTTTGACGTTGATCCATCTGTCACTACCCCTTTCCTAACACATCAGACTGCTTCTTTAGTATGAAGGAACGACGTTAATAATTCAAAAAGTCATTCTTTTTTTGTGATGATGGTATCGAACGTCTTTTCCTCATCCGTGATGACCATCTTCTTTTGTGTCCGGAGATGGTAAAGCCGTTGCAAGTTAAGAATGATAACTTTCATGACGGCATAAAACGGAACCCCGAGTAGGACCCCGAAGAAGCCGGCGATGTTCCCGGCGACAAGCAGGACGATGATGATCGTCAACGGGTGAACATCAAGCGTCCTTCCTTGAACGAGTGGTGACATGATGTGCGAATCGATTTGTTGCGCGACCGTCATGACAATGATGGCATAGATTGCAAGAATCGGATCCTGGATAAACCCGACGATCAAGGCCGGTATGACACCGATGACTGGTCCAAGAAACGGAATGATGTTCGTCAATGTCGCGAACATCGCTAACAAAATCGCATAGTCAATGCCGATGAAGAGGTATCCGATATAGGCGATGATTCCGACACCGATACTAACGATGACCTGTCCCCGGATATAGCTCATGATCGTTTCATGGACATCTTCTAAAATTTTCTTCGTTTCTTTATGAAATTCAAACGGCATCATGTTAACCAGATTGCCTTTTAGCTTATGACCGTCTAACAACATATAAATCAACATGATCGGAATGATGATGATTGTGATGACGGTCGTCGTGATTAAGCTGACAAACCCGCCGACCCCTGCCCCGACATTTTTTAAGAAGGATGACGCGTACTCGGAGAGATTCGTCGAAAATTTATCGAACAAGTCATCCGGTCCCCCAACGAAGCGAGAAAAGATACTGCTGTTTTCAAGCTGACTCCGGACTTCGACGAGTTGACGCTGAAATTCCGTCGCGAGGTTCGGAATCGAATTGACGAATTCGCTGATTTGTGTTGATAAGGACGGACCAAAGATAAATCCAAGCGCCGTCATAATCCCAATCAATCCGAACAAGACGACCATCACGGCCGGACGCCGACTCATCTTCTTCTCAAGCATCTCGACGATCGGCAAAAGGACGTAATAGAGAATCCCGGCGATTGCGAGTGGCGGGACGACCATTTGCCCGAGTATGGCGAGTGGGCGAAATAAAAAGGTCACGTGATTGCCGACCCAGACGATGACGAGCAGTGTCATGACCCACCATGCGCCACGATACCACTTGTTTTCAAACATTTTTTGCATTCTGTCACTTCCCTATGCGTAATAATGATAGCTTTCACTCAGTTAGTTTTCCTTTATCCGGCTGCTTCTAATCCTCCTGAAAAAAAATAAGCTGGACCGTCATCTAAATATAATATTTTTTTTACATCTTTGCGTGTTAAAATTTGATGACTGCTAACAAGCAGAGTAAAATCTACATATGTCTTCACACATTTACGTACATATACAAAAGAATATGGAGGATTCGAACGTGAAATGGATTAATCAAAAGATTGGTCGACAATTGATGTTTGCTTTTTATGCAGTCTTTATCGCACTCAGCATCACATCCGCTATCGTCTATACGTATACTGAACAAAAAATCAGTCAAACCGATGCGACATTCGATGACTTACGTGAACGAAGAACGAATGCGAACGCGTTGGCATACGAATGGTCCGCTGCACAGAGCAATGTAAAATCATACCTCTTGTTCGGAACACCGGCGATGCTCAATGCCGTCAAAACAAACCAAGATGAAATCAACCGCTTGACGACCTGGTTCGAGCAAAACGCCATCTATACGCAAGGCGATCAATACGCAACTGCGACACGAAACTTATATGACGATTATTTCGGTACTGCCGTCCCCTTGTTACGTCAATACGTGGAACAAAAACAGGAAGGCTCGGTCGACGAGCAGTTCGTTGATCCGAAAACGCTCGCTTCGCTTTCGAACGGGAGCGAATTATTCAATTCTGACGGAACGCTAAAAGGCTCAAACAGTCAAATTGATGGTGAAGCCGATACGGCTGGAATCGAAGCCTTGCTGACAAACTATTTAAACCTCATTCAGACTGAAGAAGATGAAGCAAAGGCCAGCCTGCTCAATGAAATGCGCATCGCCCAGTTCATTTGGCTGTCAAACCTGCTTGTCCTCGTCATCATTCTTGTCTTACTCGTCCGCCCATTCATCAACCGGGTGACGAAACAAATTAATTCGTTGTCTCGGGACAGTGCACAACTCGCAAGTGGTGAAGACGTCAAAGAACTTCCCTTACCGAGACGACGCGATGAATTACACATGTTAACCGCATCCTTCAATCAAATGGCAGCATCGATTGCGGATAATAAAGTCCATATGCTGGCGAAGAATGAAGAGTTGCAAGCACAACAAGAGGAACTCGTTGCGCAGCAGGAAGAGCTGCAAGCGCAGCAGGAAGAACTCGAAGAAGCACTCGAAATCACCCTGCAAAGCGAACAACATCTAAAATATCGTAATGAACTGACGGAGACGCTCGCATCCCGCGAAACATTGACGGCGTATCCGGAAATCATCGAGAAGCTCGTCTCAATCACCCATTCGGAAATCGGAGCCTTGCTGTTCCTCGATCAACACGATGTCCGCTCGACGATTGAATACGGGATGACCCCTGATATGGTCGAACAACTGATCCACGAAGATCAATCGTTGTTCCACCGGGCGCGTGTCTTAAAACGTCCGGTGCACTCGTCTAAACAGGTCGCACACGAAAGTCCGCTTCCGTATCCGTACTACATGTATGAAGTCGCCGTGCCGATCCTTGATCCGAATGAAGAAAAAATCATCGCCTGCATCTATCTCGTCCGGTACCGTGACGCCTTCACGCCGGAGCAGATGAGCGATATCCTTTCCTTCTCGCACCAGCTCTCACTTTCGTTGATGCGGATGGGGATTTACGAAAAAATGATTCATGAAAAGAACAAAACAGGACAACTGTTGAACTCGATCCGGGAAGCCGTCGTCTACATCGAACATGAATCAGATGAACTGCTCGTCAACGAACCGTTGATGAAGCTGTTCCCGGAAATTCAGACGGAACATCAGGATGAAAGTAATCTTTCCTCTTTCCGTCAAGCGATGTCCGCCTTGTCTTCCATCATCGATGAAGCAGAACCGTTCGAACAATACATCGAACAAATCGTCGAGCAGAACTTGCCGAAGGATAGTCTCGTCGTCTCGATTCGCGCGCGCAGTGCCTATATCCAAATTTACGCCGAGAGGATTCAAATCAATAACGTTTGGGTCGGAACGATGCTCGTCTTACGGGATGTCACGAAAGAAACGGAGTCGGACCGGATGAAAGAAGAGTTCGTCTCGACCGTCTCGCACGAACTTCGGACTCCGCTCTCATCAATTTACGGTTTCACGGAATTGATGCTCAACAAATCATTTGAAGAAGAACGTCAGCTAAAGTACTTGCAGACGATTCACTCGGAAACAGGTCGCCTGACGACCCTCGTCAACGACTTCCTCGACGTCCAGCGTATGGAATCGAGTGAGCAACGTTATCAGATGTCGACGTTCGACATCGTCGAACTCGCAAATGACGTGACCGACTTCTATGGTGCCTCGCACACGACACATACGTTAGTGTTCGCAGGTAACGGACCGATCATGATTGACGCCGATAGCGAAAAGATTAAACAGCTCTTAAACAATCTACTCAGTAACGCCATCAAGTATTCTCCTGACGGCGGAACGGTTTCAATCGAAGTCCAGCACCAGGATGGTTTCGCTGAAATCAAGATTCACGACGAAGGAATGGGCATCCCGCAAGAAGCGATGTCGAAGTTGTTCGATAAGTTTTACCGGGTCGACAACTCAGAGACACGCAAAATTGGTGGAACGGGTCTCGGTCTATCGATTTGTAAAGAAATCGTCAAACACCATAACGGAACGATTGATGTTGAATCGACTGTCGGTGTCGGCTCGACCTTTACGATTCGTTTTCCGGTCGCTGTCATTTCCACCATCTTGACGTACGAAACTGAATGAGTCTTTACCCCCGTGTCCACTAAGACGCGGGGGTTTTTACGACCTGTTCATGTTCAGGTTCCGTCAAGGACGGGTGAAACACGGTCTGCCGGTAAGAAGAACACCGCTTACGTCGCGTTTAACATAAGGTTCTAAAAGGGAATAGCTAAAGCGACTCTACACATACAGGAGGAATCAGACAGATGCAACTTGGTTGGATAGGATTAGGTCATATGGGTATCCCGATGGCGTTACGCCTTCGCCGTGCCGGACACCCGTTACACGTCTACAATCGAACAGAAAGTAAGACAGCACCGCTCGTCGCGGAAGGCGCAACGTCGCTTCGCTCACCACGCGAACTGGTCGAACAGTCGGACATCATCTTCATCATGCTCGCAGACGGAAAAGCGATTGATCATGTCCTTCACGAAACAGACGGGCTGCTCGCAGGCGACTTGACGGACAAAATCGTCGTCAACTTGAGTACGATTTCGTCCGAGGAATCAACACAGGCAGCGCAACTTATCGAACGCGCCGGTGCCGCCTATCTCGAGTCTCCCGTCTCTGGTTCAGTCGGTGTCGCAGAAGCCGGCCAGCTCGTCATGCTCGTCGGTGGTGACAAACAGACACTTGCGACATGCCGGCCGTATCTCGATGTTCTCGGTAAAGAAAGTATCCATTTCGGTGACCACGGAACAGGCAGCGCAGCAAAACTTGCAATCAATCTCCTGCTCGGCATCGTCGGTGAGGGACTTGCTGAAACGTTCCTGCTCGGAGAAGCGGCCGGGCTCGACAAAGAAAAACTCATCCAGATGATTTCCTTGTCCGGCATGAATACACCGCTCTTCCAAGGCAAACAGGACATGTACCGAACAGAAGAGTTCCCCCCTGCTTTCCCGCTTCGGTTGATGGCGAAGGATTTGGGGTTGATCACGGACGCCGCGAAACGGTACACGTTACGTTTACCGCTGGCAGAAGCAGCACATGAACAGTATGAACAGGCGAACACGGGAGACCAAGCCGATTTAGATATGGCAGCGGTCTACCTGAGCTTAAAAAAATGACTCCATCAGAAAGCCGCGCCTTCCGGATTCCGGAAGGCGCGGCTTTTAGCAGATGCGTTATTTGAGTGATGTGACGATTCCCATCATCTGATCGGTCGTCATCAAAGCTTTCGAATTAAACTGATAGGCGCGTTGAATTTGCGTCAAGTTCGTCATTTCCGTCCCCATGTCGACGTTCGAGGACTCGAGCGTCCCGACCGTCAACGGGTTCCCTTGAGCATTTTGATATTGCCCGGTCGCCGTATAGAGTCCACCGCCGACATCCGTCAACTCGCCATGGTTCGGAATATCCGCGACACCGATGCGGGCAAGGACACGACGTTCTCCGTTGAGGACACCTGTGATATTGCCATCTTTGTTCAGCTCAATCGCCGTCGCATTTTCCGGTAAGGTGATGGCATCGTTCGCTTGATTGATGACGGAGCGTCCCGCATCATCCGTCAACAACATCTGTCCGTTGCCTTGCGGTGATAACTCAAAGTTGCCGTCCCGCGTGAATTTCGTCACACCGTCTGCATCGATGACACCAAAGAAGTGATGCGGATTACCGAGTGCCGCATCCAAATTCCGTCCGGTCGTTTGAAAAGCACCGACGGTAAAACGTGTCGCTTCGTTCGCGACATACCCACCGACACCAAGACGAAGATCGACCGGCGTCGTCAAAGGACCTGTTTCCAAGCCGCCCGGTGTGTTGCTGATGTTGCGGACGAGTAACTCATTGAACTGTGCATCACGACGCTTGTAGCCGTTCGTGTTCGCATTCGCGAGATTATGCCCGGTCGTATCGAGTTGTTTTTGTAATTGAGCCATCGTACTGGCTGATGTATAAAGTGATTGCATGACTTCCTCCTCCGATTAACGAACGCGACCGATTTCAGAAACAGCTTTTTCAGCCGTCCGGTCGTAAGCTTGAATGACTTTTTGATTGGCTTCGAACTGACGAAGTCCACTGTTCATCTCAGCCATCGTCTGCTCGATTTCGACGTTCCCGAGTTCGAGCACGCCTTGGTCGACTTTGACGTCTCCCGCGGCAAGTGCTGCCGGAGAGCGGAATAAACCGTTGCCTGTCCGCTCGAGTGTTTCCGGTTGATCCGTTACGACAAGTCCAAGGTTTCCGATTGCTTGTCCGTTTCCGTCCGTCACCGCTCCGTCTGCGCTGACAACGAAGTCTTCATTGACGACGTTCAGCGCCTGACCGTTTGCATCAAGGACGAGATCATTTTCTGTCGTCCGGAGCAAACCATCCTGCCCGACGGCGAATTGGCCGTTCGTCGTGTAAAGCGTCTCTTCCCCACCTGTCAGCGGATCCGTATGTAAGACGGTAAAGAGGGCGGATCCGTCCCGTGAACTGATTTGGAGATCCGTCGCGTTGCCCGTTTCCGTAATCGAACCGAGGGCAAAGTTCGGCGTCGCTGCCTGCATGAAGACACCTGTCGCGAGCGTGCCGACCGTCCCTCTTGATTGAATTCCCGTTCGTTCATTGACGCCTGATTGTTGAATCATCATCTCCGGAAACGTCCGGAGCGATGCTTGATCGGCGCGGAAGCCAGGCGTCCGCGCATTGGCCAGGTTGTTACTTAACATTTCTTGTTGCCGCTGTAACGCCTGCATCGCACCAGACGCCGTGTACATTCCTCGTAACATATGTTTTTGTCTCCTCATTGACTTAATGTTCAATTCTCTTATGTTTAGTATATCGGTCAGGTTCTGTTGAATTATGAGTTTTTTTCAAAAAAAGGTAATGAGAACAATAGTTGAACCGAAAGTCCTAGCTCTTGATTGAAATATTCAAGCCTTGATTCACTTGCCCGTCGATCACCAAATCGAGCTGTCATTACGATTGAAGGATGTCAATCATCCACGGACGATCATCGAACCGCTTGCGATCACGGAACTCGACAATGGACTGTTCCATTACTCTGCCGACTATAAAGTACGTGCCCAGTCCATCCTTTTGATGAAGGCACTCGAACACTCGGAGCAACAAAAACTCGATGACTTCTTTTCGTTGACATGAAAAAAAACGCCTCCCGGTTACTGACCGGAGAGGCGTTCCGTGTTAGGAATGTTTTTTACTGAGTACCGCTGTTTGCGTCCGTTCGAGGACAGCATTCGTGATGACGATCAAACCGGTAAACAGGAACAACGCTTCAAAACCGAAATGACCGGCGATTTGACCACCGGCGAGCGGTCCGAGGAAGTTTCCCATGAATTGGGCCGATTGATTGTAACCGAAGATTCGTCCGGACGCATTGGCTGGTGTGTGTTTACGAAGCAGTGCTTGGACCGATGGCATCAAGGCCGCTGTCGCAAATCCGATTCCCATCCGTAAGACGATCAATTGACTCGTATCCGTGACGAACGCTTGCGGAATCAAGAAGGCGGCAAAGACGAGTAAGGCAACGAACAAGACACGTTCCGCTCCAATCTTGTCGGACAGTCGTCCGAGCCGCTGGGCAGCAATCAATGCCGCAATCCCGGGTGCTGAGGCGACGATACCCGACAGTAACGCCAGTCGTTCCGTTCCGGGACTCAGCTCTCGCACGTAGAGCGAGAGAATCGGACTGATGGATTGCGCTGCGAACTGAATCAAGAACGTCGTCAAGAATAGACTCAAGATGAGCTCCGGATGACGGAGTGATTGAATGATTTCTTTCGCGGAAGCCATTTTTTTGACTTCGAGCGGGACGAATTCTTCTTTGACGAAGAAATATGTCACGAGGAACGTCAAAAATAACGGTACGCTCGTAAAGAGAAAAACGGGTCGAAGCCCAATCATGTCGGCAAGGAATCCTCCAATCAGAGGTCCGAGCAACCCACCGGCAATCCCACCGGTCGACAATGTACCGAGCGCCCAGCCACTTTTCTCTTTCGGGGTTTGAGAAGCAATCAAGGTGATTCCGGCTGAAATGAATCCGGAGACCGCTCCCATGACGAGCCGTAAGAAAACAAGCTGATACACATCTTGCACAAAACTGATTAAAAACATGACAATCGACATGCCGAGGCTTGCCCGGAGTAACATCAATTTCCGTCCTTTTCTATCGGCAAGGCGTCCCCAAATCGGTGAGACGATTGCGGCGACGAGGAACGTTGCCCCGAACGCAATCCCGGACCAGGTCGTAATCTCCTGACGTCCATCGACGCCAAGCTCTTCAATGAATAATGGCAAAAACGGTAAAACGAGACTGAGTGCAGCGGCAGTCAAAAAACTCCCGATCCACACGACGATTAAATTTCTTTTCCACAACGGCATTGTGGCATCACTTCCTTTTTAATGGTAATTCCGAGGTCAAGCAACAACTTCTAATATACACTTCACAATGTGAAATGTCTAGGTTTTGAACTGATGCAATAGTCTCAAAGACTATTGATGGATACCTATTTTAAGCAAACGAACCGATAGTAGGAGTACCATGCAGAAGGAGTGAACACTAGTTTTCTCGTCAGTCTCGTCTGCGTCTCGTTTTTCAGTCTGTTGCTGCCGTCAAGCGGTCAAGCCGCTCTCCCCGTCACGCGCCATACGGTGATGTGGTCGATTCCGGAAGCGTCCATCCCCGTGAAAATTAATCAGCTCGCCAACCGGCAGATGAAGCGTGTCTATCTTCATGTTGCTGTGGAGGGGGACCTGATTCTCTATCGAACATTCGTCGAGGCCGCGCATGCAGCAGGAATTGAAGTTTACTTCCTGTTCGGACAACCACGCTGGATTACGAATGAAGGCGCGACCTTCCGACCGAATGCCGAAGACCCGCTCGCCTGGATTACCCTGTATCAAAGTGAGACGATGCAGCATCCGGATGGAATCAGCGTCGATCTCGAACCGTAGGCCTTACCGGAGTGGACGACGAATCAATCTGCCGTTATCGCTTCTTATCAACGAATCCTGACTGCCTTTCAGGAGCGGGCAACGATGGAAGGGCTACCGCAACTCTTTCTTCCGTTTTGGTTCCTACGGTCACGGATGTCTCCGGACGTCCTGTCAGTGCCTGGGCGATGGATCTTGCAAGCGAAGTGACCTTAATGAGTTACCGGACTGTCTACGGTGGTGGAAACGGCTTATCCGCCATCACGCTCGTCGATACGTTGTATGCGGCAAACCACCAGCACAACCTGTCGTACGCTCTCGAGTTCACGGAACTACCGGAGACACCGAGCATCACCTTTTATGGTCAGTCACGGCAAGCCTTGAACCAACTCGTCAATCAGACGATGAACAGCTCTTTCCCCCCGCGTGCCATCGTCTATCATGACTTTGAGGCCTATCAGGCGTTCATGCAAAATACGAAATGATTGATTGGCAAGATTCTTTAAGCTATTGATGAAAAAAAGCTCAGTCCTTCACGGATTGAGCTTTTTTGCTGTTACAGTGCTGTTTTGATTTCTTCCAACATTTTTTCGATCGATTGGATACCGCCACCAGACAGATACCACACGTCTCCACTCAAGTAGACGACCTTATTATTTTTGACGGCATCGACGTTTTTCAATAATTCATTGTCCATCGCTTGTTTCGCCGTTGCGCCTTCACCGATTGCTTCTCCACGATCGATGACGAAGATGATGCCCGGATTTTTTTTGACGATGTATTCGTACGAGACATCTTGTCCGTGGACGGCTTGATCAAGAGTCGTATCGATTGCTTTTAAACCAAATGCATCGTAAATCAAGCCAAAACGAGAGCCCGGTCCGAACGCACTCATGCTTTTATCCCCCGCGAGCAGGACAAGTGACTCAGGTGCTTCTTTAGCATCCTCTTTGACTGCCGCGATTTTTTCATCTACTTCTTTTAATGCAGCTGTCGCTTCTGCTTCTTTTCCGAACAATTCACCGAGCATGTTGACGTTATCTTTGAACGATGTCATGTAGTCCTGTGTATCGATTCCTACATAAATCGTCGGTGCAATCTTGCTGAACTCTTTATACATTTCCGATTGACGGGCTGAGATCAGGATGACGTCTGGTGCAAGTTCACTGATTGCTTCAAAGTTTGGTTCTTTTAAACTTCCGACGTTCGTATACTGCTCTGCTTCATATTGCTTAAGATAGGCTGGAACGAGTTCTTTCGGTAGACCTGCCACTTCGACACCGAGTTCATCGAGTGTATCGAGTGCACCAAAATCAAAGACGACGACTTTTTTTGGGTCTTTGACGACCTCAGTTGAACCTAATTCATGTTTGATTGTTATTTTTTCATCGCTTGAAGCGGCTGATTCATTTGTTCCTTTTCCACACGCACCGAGTGCGACGACACAAATTGCAATAACGAGTAAGAACCACTTTTTCATGTTAATTGATCTCCCTTATGTTAAGTATAGTAGAGGCAAATTTTATGATCATCCATCTGTTCCAACGTTAAATCCATTTCATACAGGTTTTCGAGTAACGACTGTTCCATCAATTGCTCTGTCGGACCCGTCGCAACGATTTGTCCTTCTTTCATCGCGACCATCTGATCTGAGTAAACGGATGCGAAGTTCAAGTCGTGTAAGACGACGACGATCGTTTTATCTTCCTCGTCGACGAGCTTCCGGAGTAACTTCATCACCTGGACGGCATGACGCATGTCGAGGTTATTCAATGGTTCGTCGAGCAAGATATAATCCGTATCTTGGGCAATTACCATGGCGATGAAGGCACGTTGCTTCTGACCTCCGCTGAGGGCGTTGATTTGTTTATCTTGCATCTCTTCGAGGCCGACGTATGCAATCGCCCGATCGATTTTCTCGTGATCAAGGGCGGTCAGTCGTCCTTTCGAATACGGAAAACGACCAAACCCGACGAGCTCACGGACCGTCACACGCAGTCCGAGGTGATTGCTTTGTTTTAAAATCGACAGTCGCTTCGCCAAGTCATCTGACGGAAATTGACTGATTGCCGTCCCCTCCAGTGTGACGACGCCCGCATCCGCTTTCGCGAGACGGCTAATCATTGAGAGGACCGTACTTTTACCCGCACCGTTCGGTCCGATGAAGGATGTCAATTTACCTTTCGGGATCGTGAACGTTGCCTCTTCGACGACGGTCTTCGTTCCGAACCGTTTTGTGATGTTGTCAATCGTAATCATCGGTCGACTCCTTTCAGCAAGAGATAAATAAAGTAGCTACCACCAATCAAGTTCAAGATGACACTGAGCGTCGTCGAGAAGTTCAAGACGTGCTCGACAATCAACTGCCCCCCGACTAACGCGATCACACCAAGTAAAACTGTCGCGACCGCTAAAGCGTGATGGCGGTACGTCGGGATGAGTTGATAGGCGACGTTGACAATCAATAGCCCTAAAAACGTAATCGGTCCAATTAAAGCCGTTGCAATCGAAATATAGATGGCGACGATGATTAACAGACGTTTGACGATTTTTTCATACGGAATGCCCAAGTTAATCGCATGGTCGCGTCCGAGTGCCAATACGTCGAGGAAGCGGACATACCGCCAAAGCCAAGCCGTATTCAAGACGAGGAGGACTGTCGCTAACATCAATAAGTCCGAATCGACGTTGTTGATGCTCGCGAACGAGCGATCTTGCAACAATTGAAATTCGTTCGGGTCCATCAGCAGTTGAAGGAACGAGGTGATGCTACCGAAAAACGTTCCGAAGACAAGACCGACGAGGAGAAGGAAGTAGACGTTCCGCCCTTCCCCTCGGAACAGCAATTGATACAGCACGATCGCAAAACCGACCATCAAAAGAATCGTTGCGACGAAGCGGACTTCGATTCCGACTTCAAGCAGGATTGAGCTGCCGAACAAAAACAAGAGTCCGGTTTGAAGCAACATATACAGTGAATCGAGACCGATGACGTTCGGTGTCAAAATCCGGTTCATCGTCACGGTTTGGAAAATCAAGGTCGAGACCCCGATCGCGACACTCGTGACAAGCATCGCTGCTAACTTTGTAAAGCGCCTTGGAATGACATATCCGAGTGCCCCTTGTAAGTTCAACGTCATATAGCCAACCATGCATAATAACGCGAGGACGCCCAGCCAAATCAACCGTTTACGATAAGCCATAACGATCCCTCCTAAACAAGAGGTAGAGGAACAAGCCACTGCCAATCGTCCCGACCATCAAGCTAATCGGAATCTCATACGGTGCAATCAACAGGCGGCCCGCAATGTCACAGACGAGGACGAACAAGGCACCGAACAGAGCCGTTAACGGTAACGTCTTTCGTAAGTGATCGCCGTACCAAATCGAAATCAAGTTCGGCACGATCAGACCAAGAAACGGAATCACACCGACCGATAAAATCACGGCTGAAGCGATCAATGAAACAATCGCCAGCCCAAGCTGCATGACACGCTTATGGGAGATACCAAGATTTTGTGAAAATTCTTCGCCCATTCCGACAATCGTAAACCGGTGGGCATAACGATAAGCGACGAACAGCAACGGAACAGTTATGTAAAGCAATTCGTAGCGTCCCTTTGTGATCATCGAAAAGTTTCCTTGCATCCATCCTTCTAAGCTTTGCAGCAAGTTAAACCGCAATGCGAGAAACGTCGTCAAGGCACCGACGATACTGCCGAGCATCAACCCGACGAGAGGAATGAAAATGACGTCCTTCATTTTGATCCGTTCGAGAATCCGCATGAACAAGAGCGAACCACCAAACGCAAATCCAAATGAAATGAGCATCTTAATCAGTGGATGTGCATCACTAAAGCCAATCATTGAAACGACGATTCCGAGTTTCGCGAAATCCATCGTTCCCGCCGTTGTCGGTGAAACGAAGCGGTTTTGTGTAATTTGTTGCATGATCAATCCCGCAATGCTCATACCCGCTCCAGCTAATAAGATACTTAAAAGTCGTGGTATCCGACTCATCAAGAACAATTCCCATTCCGTCTCGCTCCAAGATAAAATTTCTGTTAAATCGAGGTCAGCGACACCAACAAACATGGAGCCAATCGAGACACATACGAGGAGGATTCCCCAAATCATAATCGACATCGTAGTCTCCTTGTAAAGATAATGATATTCATTCTCATTGAGAACATTCTCATTCTCTCTTTTTTCCAGGCTTTCGTCAACCGTTATTCTGATATTTTTTTTAGAAAGTCTTTTTCGCGGTCACATAAAAGTGCGTTTTTTTGAACAACATTCAGTACATTGACCTCGTGGGTTTTGAACAACATTCGCTTCTACCACGGTTCGCTTGCTTAGGGGCAAGCGGGAAGCCGCTTCGCTTTTTACAAAAGCTGCAGGGTCTCCCCTTGCTTGCTCGTGAACCTTTTCAAGGTTCACTGATTCCCTCAAGCGTCTCACCGTTTTCGAAGCAAGTTGTTCAAGTTATCCCTATTTCCGTTTAAGGCGCTACATCTTATCGATTGGCGTTCTCACTTCTATGGAAGCTCAGACACGCGTTAACCGATCTGTTCTAGAACGGCATTCGACAGAAACGCACCTGCCTAAAAGATTCGCTTCCCGTGACTCCTACGGGAAAAAGCGCAAGAAATTCTTGCGCTGTCAGAGGCAAGCGAGACCCTGCTACTTATCCGGATAGGATCAAGTAGCAACGGCTTGCGCCTCGCCCGAGGAAAGCACGGGAAGAAAGAATCTTCATCCCCCAACATTCTTGAATCGTTCAAGGCACTGTACTTTGTCTATCTGCAATCTAATCCGATCTGTTCGAGAACGGCATTCGACAAAAACGCATCTGTCTAAAAGATTCGCTTCCCGTGACTCCTACGGGAAAAAAGAATCTTTATCCCGCAACATTCTTGAATCGTTCTCTACGCAAAATAAAAAGAGGTAACCCCCACAATTAAGTGAACGGTTACCTCATCGCTTGACGATTTGTGCCAAACAAACATTTCTTATTTTCCTAAGTTATCGAGCATGATGCCTGTCCCGCGTGCGACACATAACATTGGATCTTCTGCAATCAAGACCGGTAACCCAAGCTCTTTTGCCAACAACTGATCGATTCCATCGAGCAATGCCCCACCACCTGTTAAGATGATGCCGCGGTCGATGATATCTGCTGCGAGTTCCGGGGGTGTCTTCTCGAGAACCCGTTTTGTCGCTTCAACGATTTCCATCGCTGATTCTGCGAGTGCTTCATGAATTTCCTGTGAGCTGACCGTAATGTTATGCGGCAGCCCTGTGACGAGGTTGCGTCCCCGGATGTCCATCTCTTCCTGACGTCCGTCTTCTGAGACCGTTGCGACCGTCATCTTGACGTTTTGCGCCGTCCGTTCACCGATGATTAACTTATGCCGATCTTTGATTGCCCGAATGATATCGTGATCAAATCGATCTCCTGCAACTTTGATTGTTTCGCCACAGACGATATCTCCCATCGAGAGTACTGCAACATCCGTCGTCCCGCCACCGATGTCGATGACCATATGTCCCGCAGGCATCCAAATGTCCATCCCTGCTCCGACCGCGGCTACTTTCGGTTCGACTTCGAGGAAGACGGTTTTCGCGCCCGATTTTTCTCCTGCCTGACGAATCGCTTTTGCTTCGACCGTCGTGATGCTCGCTGGTGTACAAATCAACATCCGAACGCCACCGAACATGCTGCGGACCTCAATTTTATCGATGAAGTGACGTAACATGGCTTCCGTCATCTCGAAATCTGCGATCACACCATCTTGGAGCGGACGAATCGCGACGATGTTTCCCGGTGTCCGGCCTACCATTAAATGTGCTTCCGTACCTACTGCATGAATTTTGCCGGTCGCTTTATCAATGGCGACGACTGAAGGTTCATCGAGGACAATTCCTCTTCCCTTTACATGAATGACGACATTGGCAGTTCCTAAATCAATTCCGATATCTTTTGAAAACATCTCGCGTGATCTCCTTTACCAGCTGGCTATTATTCCATAATTTAGAACGTCGTTTGGACGTCTAACCCATTTATGTATACATACCTTTCAATTTTAGCACAGGCAAGCAAAAAGAGACGACTTTCTTTTTCAGAAAGTCGTCTCTCGTTAATGAAATGGAATAATAGCTTAAGATTAAAGCTTTGTCGCTGCCGTTTCTTCGACAACCGCTGTTTCTTCCGTGATGCGCTCGACATCTGCGCCAAGGGCTTGCAGTTTCAAGTGGAAGTCAACGTATCCACGATCGATGTGATGGAGTGCACCGACACGTGTTTCACCTTCAGCAATCAAACCAGCTGTGACGAGCGCTGCACCAGAACGAAGGTCTGTTGATAAGACTTCTGCTCCTTGAAGCTGAACACCACCTGTGATGATGGATGAGCGTCCTTCGATTTTGATATCAGCATTCATGCGGCGGAATTCTTCCACGTGCATGAAGCGGTTTTCGAAGACCGTTTCCGTGATGACCGATGTTCCTTCAGCTTTTAAGACAAGCGCCATCATCTGTGCTTGAACGTCTGTCGGGAAACCAGGGTGTGGCATCGTCTTCACGTCGACAGCAACCAATTTCTTAGGTCCGACAACACGAAGCCCTTCTTCTGTATCCGATACTTGAACACCCATCTCTTCCATTTTTGAGATCAATGGACGAAGATGCTCACGCTCAGCACCGATGACTTCGACGTCACCTTCTGTGATTGCAGCTGCAATCATGAATGTTCCGGCTTCAATCCGGTCTGGAATCACATAGTGGTTGCCACCGTGTAATTTTTCGACACCTTCGATACGGATCGTTTCCGTACCTGCGCCACGGACTTTCGCGCCCATCGCGTTCAAGAAGTTCGCGAGGTCAACGATTTCAGGTTCTTTCGCAACGTTCTCGATGACTGTCGTGCCTTCAGCGAGTGTTGCCGCCATCATGATGTTTTCTGTCGCACCGACAGAAGGGAAATCAAGATAGATTTTTGCACCTTGGAGACGACCATCGACTTGTGCTTCAACAAAACCGTTTCCGATGATTGTTTTAGCGCCCATCGCTTCGAATCCTTTTAAGTGAAGATCAATTGGACGTGATCCGATTGCACAGCCACCCGGCATCGCAACGCGTGCGCGACCGAGACGTGCAAGGAGTGGACCCATGACAAGAATCGATGCCCGCATTTTACGAACGTATTCAAGTGGTGCTTCGTCTTTTAGTTCCGGTTCTGCATTGACGGTAACCGTATTCGCTTCTGCATCGAATTCAACTTGTGCGTTTAAGTTCCGTAAGACATTGTTGATTGTATAGACGTCTGCAAGACGTGGTACGTTTTGAAGGACCGATTGACCTTCTGATGCGAGCAATGTCGCAACCAACGTTTTTAAGACTGCATTTTTTGCACCTTCTACTTTTACTGTTCCAGCTAATTTACGTCCGCCACGGACAACAATTTTTTCCATTACCCATACTCCTCTGCTTCGTTTCTTTTCTATTCGTACAATTCGTGATTGGTGTTGATCATAGTTGAAAAGTCAACAAATGATAGAAAGAAACTTTCCTATAGTTATCTCTCGTGCCAAAAGCCAATACGATTTTCAGTGTCATAATCAATGTGTTTCTTCATTATAAGAATACTATCCTTTTCCATACTAATTCAGATGACCAAATTAGGGTTTACAAGGAAGTTACAAGTTCAGCCTACTAAAAATTGAAGACGTTGGGCGAATCCCGAATACTCCAGCAAAAAGCGACCGACGAGGGAACCGAGTGCAATCGCAAGCAACGTCCGTAACGCAATGGCGTGTGGACCTTTAGGATGTTGGAGGATTTTTTCCCACTTGACTGGTAAGAGTGACCACCAGGCAAGAACAATTGCCATTACATAAACGAGCATACTCACTAAAGCACTTAAACCAATTGACGTCACGCGCTTGCACCTCTTCTTCGTGTTTTCTTCAACCTTACCATGATTTCACAAAATGAATGATTTCGCAAACAAAAAAGCACAATATGCATTTATTTTAGCGCATAAAATATATTTATTAAAGATGATTGTCACAATTTCTATAGAAGTAAGGATGAAAAGTTTGTGAATAAGAGGTCTATATGGTACTTTTACTATTTTTCGCCATCTTAAACCTGAATCGCCTTAATCTTAAAGAAAACGCTTTTAAATTGACGTTTTCTATAAAAAAAGACCCGATTTCCACGAGGGAAACCGGGTCTTTTACTTGAATCAATCGCGACCGTAGTCTTTTAAATCGAGACGGTTAATTGCCCGTTTCAATGAAAGCTCTGCGCGTTTGAACTCAAGATCTGATAATTTCGTGTCCTGGAGACGTCGTTCTGCACGAACCTTCGCAGCCGCAGCACGGTCATAATCGACCTTATCTGCCTGCTCCGCCGTTTCTGCAAGAACCGTTACAGTATCCTGGCGCACTTCCATAAAGCCACCGCTGATAGCGATCAACGTGCGTCCGCCATCTTCGTGGCGCAACTTCAAGATGCTGATGTCGAGTGGTGTTACGAGCGGTACGTGGTGCGGGAGGACCCCGATTTCACCCGTTATCGTTTTCGCAACGACCATACGGACATCGCCATCATACACTTCGCCATCCGGGGTGACGATATTGACATGAAGTGTGTTCATCTCAAGTCCCCCTTATGCTTTGTCACTTAGACAAGCGCCTTCGCTTTTTCAATCGCATCTTCGATCGGACCGACGAGACGGAATGCTTCTTCCGTCAAATCATCGTGTTTGCCATCGAGGATTTCTTTGAAGCCGCGGATCGTGTCCTTAACTGGGACGTACGATCCTTTTTGTCCTGTGAACTGCTCAGCTACGTGGAAGTTCTGCGACAAGAAGAACTGGATACGACGCGCACGGTGAACACTTAACTTGTCATCTTCCGACAACTCGTCCATACCGAGGATTGCGATGATATCTTGAAGTTCTTTATAACGCTGAAGTGTTTCCTGAACTTGACGTGCTACAGCATAATGCTCTTCACCGACGATTTCAGGTGAAAGGGCGCGTGATGTAGAAGCAAGTGGATCCACGGCAGGATAAATACCCATCTCAGAGAGACGGCGCTCAAGGTTCGTCGTTGCATCTAAGTGAGCAAACGTCGTCGCAGGAGCCGGGTCAGTATAGTCATCGGCTGGTACATAAACCGCTTGGATTGATGTAACCGAACCTTTGTTTGTTGACGTGATACGCTCTTGGAGCATACCCATCTCTGTTGCAAGTGTTGGTTGGTAACCAACGGCAGATGGCATACGACCGAGAAGGGCTGATACCTCTGAACCAGCTTGCGTATAACGGAAGATGTTATCAACGAAGAGAAGAACGTCCTGTCCTTGCTCATCACGGAAGTACTCAGCCATTGTCAAACCAGTCAAGGCAACACGAAGACGTGCACCAGGTGGTTCGTTCATCTGACCGAAGACCATCGCTGTTTGTTTGATAACGCCTGAATCCGTCATCTCATGGTACAAGTCATTACCTTCACGTGTCCGCTCACCAACACCTGCGAATACCGAGATACCGCTGTGCTCTTGAGCGATATTGTTGATCAATTCCTGGATGAGGACGGTCTTACCTACACCGGCACCACCGAAGAGACCGATCTTACCACCTTTGATGTAAGGCGCAAGTAAGTCAACGACTTTAATTCCTGTTTCAAGAATTTCAACTTTTGTTGAAAGGTTGTCGAACGTTGGTGCTTTTTTGTGAATCGGAAGACGTTCCACGCTTGCATCAAGTTCTTTTTCATCAATTGGGTTACCGAGTACGTTGAATACGCGACCGAGTGTCGCTTCACCGACGGGTACCGAGATTGGAGCGCCTGTATCCAGGACTTCCACTCCACGGCGTACACCATCCGTCGAATCCATCGCAATGGTACGGACGACATCGTCACCAAGGTGTAATGCGACCTCAAGCGTTAAGTCGATAGCCACTTCTTCTACAGTTTGCGGCGTATATTGAATACGAAGCGCGTTGTAGATGTTCGGTAAGTGTCCTTCGAACTTAACGTCGATGACAGGTCCCATGACCGCGACGACGCGGCCTTTTAAACCGAGTTCGTTCATCGTGTTTCCTCCTACCTATCATTACGTCCTTGGGGCTTACTGCTGCGCAGCTGCTCCACTGACGATCTCTGTGATTTCTTGCGTGATTGCAGCTTGTCGAGCCCGGTTGTAGACGAGAGTCAATCGACCGATCAAGTCATCTGCGTTATCTGTCGCACTTTGCATTGCTGTCATACGTGACGCATGTTCTGCTACTTTCGCGTCAAGAAGCGCACCGAAGATCAAGCTTTCCGCATAACGCGGAAGGAGTTCAGAAAGGATTTGCTCCTCACTTGGCTCATACTCATAAGTCGTCGAAGACGAAGCTTCGATTTCTCCGAGTGGGAGAAGGGTTTCGACTTTCACTTCTTGGCTGATGACAGACAAGAAATGGTTGTAGCTCAGCTTGAGTTCGTCGATTTCACCGTTCGTGAACGCACTCACTGTACGCTTCACGATTTCAGCTACATCAACATACGAAGGAGAATCGTTGAGTCCTGTGATCGCGTCTGTGACCGTGATTCCGCGTGAACGGAAGAACTGAACACCGACTTTACCGACCACATACAGAACGTAACTGTCCGTAGTGTGCTTTTCTTTGATTTCCCGGTAGACTTCACGCAGCACGTTGGCGTTATATGCACCAGCTAAGCCGCGATCCGATGTGATGACGATAAATCCAGTCTTTTTGACGGGACGTTTCTCGAGCATCGGATGGCTCGCACCTGTCGTGCCATTCGCAATGGTTCCGAGAACCTCCTGCATTTTCAGCATGTAAGGCTGGAACTTCGCGCTATGTGCTTGAGCGCGGTTTAGTTTCGACGCCGAAACCATGTTCATCGCTTTCGTGATCTGTTTCGTACTTTTCGTCGAGTTAATCCGCGTTTGTATCTCGCGCAACGATGCCATTTCGATTCACCACCTTGTTAGTATCAAGAGCGTTCAGGCGAAGCCTAAGAGTTGACCCTTAGACTGTCGCTTGGAACGTTTTCTTAAATTCTGAGATTGCTGTAACGAGTTCTTCGTCAGCCGGAAGGTTACCTGTTTTACGGATCTCATCGCAAAGCTGTTTGCGGTTTTGATCGAGCCAGAGGTTGAGTTCCTTTTCAAAACGACGAATATCCGTAACGGCAACATCATCAAGGTGACCACGAGTCAAGGCATAGATGATGATGACTTGCTTGTCGACAGTCAACGGTTGGTTAAGATCCTGTTTCAGAACCTCTACTGTCCGCTCACCACGGTTAAGCTTCGATTGTGTCGCTTTATCAAGGTCAGATCCGAACTGTGAAAAGGCTTCGAGCTCACGGTAAGAGGCGAGGTCAAGACGGAGCGTACCCGCTACCTTCTTCATCGCTTTTACTTGAGCCGATCCACCAACACGCGATACCGAGAGACCCGGGTTGATCGCTGGACGGACACCTGAGAAGAAGAGATCCGATTGAAGGAAGATTTGACCATCCGTAATCGAGATAACGTTCGTCGGGATGTAAGCCGAGATATCCGACGCTTGTGTCTCGATGAACGGAAGTGCTGTTAAGCTACCTGCGCCAAGCTCGTCGTTCAATTTCGCCGCACGCTCAAGAAGGCGTGAGTGAAGGTAGAAGACATCCCCTGGGTAAGCTTCGCGGCCTGGTGGACGCTTCAAGAGAAGCGAAAGCTCACGGTATGCAGCTGCTTGTTTTGAAAGATCATCATAGATGACAAGAACGTGCTTGCCGAGATCCATGAAGTGTTCACCCATCGCTACACCAGCGAATGGTGCGAGGTAAAGAAGTGGTGCCGGCTGTGAAGCAGCGGCAGAAACGACGATCGTGTAATCAAGTGCACCGTTTTTACGGAGTGTTTCAACAACACCACGGACTGTTGATTCTTTTTGTCCGATTGCGACGTAAATACAAATCATGTTTTCTTCTTTTTGGTTGATGATTGTATCGATGGCGATCGACGTTTTACCTGTCTGACGGTCACCGATGATCAACTCACGTTGTCCACGACCAATTGGAACGAGGGCATCGATTGCCTTGATTCCTGTCTGAAGTGGTTCGTGAACCGATTTACGTGCCATAACGCCAGAAGCTTTACGCTCGATTGGGTTATAGTGTTCCGTTTCGATTGGACCAAGACCATCGATTGGCATACCGAGCGGGTTAACGACGCGACCGAGCAATGCGTCCCCTGTCGGTACTTCCATGATGCGTCCTGTACGGCTAACTGAATCGCCTTCTTTAATATCAAGGTAGTCACCAAGAATGATGATACCAACGTTGCCTTCTTCTAAGTTTTGCGCCAAGCCCATTGTGCCGTTAGCGAATTCTACGAGCTCTCCCGACATGACGTTGTCGAGTCCGTGTGCACGAGCGATACCATCACCAATTTGGATGACCGTACCCGTCTCGTTCACTTCCATCGTAGAACCGTACTGCGCGATACGCGCTTTAAGCAGGGCGCTGATTTCTTCAGCTCTAATGCTCATGCGTTTCACCCCTATTTTCTTACGCTTTTAACAGCTCACGCTCAAGTCGCGTTAGTTTCGTTTCGATCGTGCCGTCATATGTCGTGTAACCGATTTGGACGCGAAGTCCTCCGATTACGTTCGTATCAACAACATTTTCTACTTCAAGCGTTTTACCTGATTTTTGGCCGAACGTTTCTTTCACTTTCGTGATTTCCGCGTCTGACAATTTGTATGCACTCGTCACGACGGCTGTCGCAACGTTACGGTGTTCATTCAATAACGCAATGAAATGCTCCGGCAAAGACAATACTTCCGCCGCACGGTCGTTTTCGACCATGACGAGGATGGTATTCAAAACAATCGTGTTGAAGCCCGTGAAGCTCGTCTGTAAGACTAACTTCAGCTCTTCCGCAGAAATCGATGGGTTACTTAAAACCGATGCGAGCTCTGGTGTTGCGTGGAGCACTTCGCCGAGCGTCCGCACATCAGCTTCTGCTTGCTCGAGCACATGATGCTCAAGCGCAAGATCGAAGAGCGCTTTTGCGTAGCGTCCCGCTACGTGATCACGCATTAGTTCGTGCCCTTAGTGTCAGCAAGGAATTGATCGACGAGCGCGCGCTGAGCGGCTTCGTCTGTCGCAAGCTGTGTTTTCATGACGTGGCGTGCTGCAGCGATTGCTTGAAGAGCAACATCGTTCTTCAAAGCAGCTTGTGCTTCAGCGCGTTCACGGTCGATTGCACGGCGAGCTTCTTCCTTACTCATTTCTGTCTCAAGACGTGCCTGCTCCATCGCACGTGCTTGTTCTGCCTCAGCTTGACGGCGTGATGATTCTAATAAGTCACGTGCTTCCGTACGTGCCTTATTTAATTCTTCTTGTTGTTGTTCTACGTAGACTTCAGCGTCTTTACGGCTTTTTTCAGCCGAGTTGATCTCGCTAGCCACATGCTCTTCCCGCGCTTTCATCATGTTGATGAGCGGGCCCCAAGCGAATTTCTTCAAGAGGATGAGGAGCAAGAGGAAAACGACGATCGTGACGATCATATTGGCAAGTAAAAGGTGGCTTTCTTCGCCGCCTGCTTCTGCCGCAAGATACGTAAGATTCATTCGATTACACTCCCCTCGTGGTTGGTCCAACTTCTTATATCTACATAAGGGAGCAAAAGCTCCCGTGACGGTTCACTCCTGTCGAACGAATAACGCCCTATGTAGCTCGTTTCTTAAACTATGAATTAAGAGTTGAGGAGAAGGAAACCGACCGCTACACCGATGATTGGAAGTGCCTCAACAAGACCGATACCGATGAACATTGTTTGACGAAGTTCGTTTTTGAGTTCTGGCTGACGTGCTTGTCCTAATACTGTACCGTTTACGATAAGACCGTTACCGATACCAGCGCCAAGTGCGCCGAGTCCGATGATGATCGCTGTTGCAATAAGTTCCATTATAAATTGCCTCCCTAGATTGTGTTCGAAATTTGGTCGTGCGATTATCGGAAAAGCAGATGCTTTACCTTCGAATTAATGGTCGTGCGCTGCCTTATGTCCGATGTAAACCATCGTCAGGATAAGGAAGATATACGCTTGGATCGCTCCGATGAAGAGTGAGAATCCTTGCCAAATCAGCATTGGAATCGCTGAAAGGATGACACCGACTGGTCCGAGGAATTGGAAATCGTTCGTTCCAGAGATGATTCCGATCGAGAGAATGATTCCGATCATGATTTCACCAGCGAAGATGTTCCCGTAAAGACGAAGACCGAGCGTCAACGTGTTTGCGAATTCTTCAATGATGGTAATAATAAACATCGGCGTCATAAACGTTTTCGCATATGCACCGAAGCCGCGCATTTTCACACCGTAATAATGGCTCATGACCACTACCATAGATGAAAGTGCAAGTGTCACGTACGGATCCGCAGTTGGTGAGTTGAACCAAATGTAGTGACCCGTCACAACGTTAAATGGGAGACCCATTAAGTTGGACACGATGATGAATAGGAACAGTGTCATTCCGAAAGTAAGGAAGCGACCCCCTGTTTTCCAATCCATCGTACTGCTGATGATTCCGCGAACGAATTCGAGGAACCACTCTAGCGTGTTTTGAAAACCGGTTGGCTTCATCGCGAGACGTCGCGTACCGGCCACGGCAATCAGGAAGACGAGAGCAGCTGCTATCAGCACTGTGATCAAGTTCGTCCAGCTACCGTACAGAACGAAGTCGCCCCAGAGTGGGATTTCGTAAAGTGGCATTTCGTGGTTCATTTGACTATTCACCTCTTTTCCCGCTTAAGTTCGTGAGTCAAGAACTCACAAAATTGTATGACGTGGCCGGCGAGAAGGCCTATTACCACCGCAGTTAATGACAATTCGGCTTCGTACTTCAAACCGATCATCACACAAAGTACCGCGACCGCCATGCGTGATACGGTCCCTCGAGACATCGGCTTGCGCCCACGCTCGATTACACGATACATTCGATCGACGCTTAATCGTTGCAGCGTCAAGATCATGAAGCTACCTGCCCCACCTAATGCCAGCCCATAAATCACTGGATCACTCGGATAACCGACAAGTAACAAGACAGCCAGGATTCCATAATAGAGTCCAAACCATCGTAAGTACGCACGATACAACGCATCTTGAAGGATTATGTTCATGTCTTGTCTCCTAACAAGTGCCTGATCATTGCGATCATGCAAAGAATGCCGATGAAAATCCCGATGAACACTGAGAATGTCGCTCCCATCTTTTGCCACCAGTCTTGCTGTTCCCCATAGTTCCCAACAAGGAAGCCGATGACGATTGGTGCGGCAAGTGCCGTCGAAATTTGCGAGGCCATGACCATACTCGTTGCGAGCCCTTTTTGGCGCACTAGAGACGACCCCCTTTTCCCAATTGCAGGTTCTTTTTCTTTCCCACAATTTGCGGATTTTCATACTAGTCAAGAATACAATGAGAACCATTTCATAGTCAAATGAATTCACAAATAAAATAGACCGCTGAAACCATTGTATATCAACGATTGATAAGGTTTTCACAGAGGTACCCCATCCACCTCTTTTCACGAAGATGTGAAGAAAATATGTAGTACTATCAACGTTTAAAGAGATGGTTCACTTGATGAACAAAACCATTGAACAGTAACGTTATATCGCGTTCTGGAATGAGAAACAAGCCGTCTAAAATTGATTTGTGTCGATTTTGTGAAAAAGTATTTTTTGTTCAAGATTGGAAGCGCTTTCGATTCGGGACAGGAAAACCGCTCTGACATCTGTTTGTAACAAAGGATTTAAAGCATTTCCAATTTGTCTGTTGTGTTACTTGTCACAGCTTGAAATGTCATGAATGGATTATAGGTTTTAAGGTCAGCACGGTGATTTAGATTTTACATTTTCTTCACAATCAGGCAGATTGAGGCGTTTATTTCTTAGTTAAAGATATATTGATGTATGTTTACTCACTGCTTTTTGTTTAGTGATTATCGGATAGACCATTATTGATTATTGAATAGACCTTTCGCTATTTCCTCTCACTTTCCTTGGGCGGGACGCAAGCCGCGATTTCCCTATCGGGTAACCGGGTCTCGCTTGTCCCTGTCGGAAGCGTTCCGCTTCCTCTTCCCATAGGAGTCGAGAGGAATTGCTCAAGGCGATTCAATTTACAAGTGACTAACAACACTACGCCTTGACCAAAGTTTAGTAGAGCGTAATTGAAAAGGACGTACCCAGGTCGACTCGACTCCTACGGGAAAAGAAACCACAGTTCATCGTGGTTTCGTCAGAGGGAAACAAGACCCGGCTTGGCACACACCGTGTACCGAGTCGCGACTTGTCCCTCGCCCGAGGAAAGCGAGGTCGACGGGAACGTCTGAAACAACTTATGGAAGTTAACCTTAAACGGAATCATTAAAAAGGACGCATCCGTTCGTCTTGATTCCCGTGGGAACGGCAAGATATACGGAAACGCCCTAAATAAACATTTTTTGGACTGGATTACTTCATTTTAGATATCTGCATGAAAGGGTTCTGAAGTTTCCCCTTGATTGAAGTGCGCTAAAATCGCTGCTGCAATCCGCTCCGACGCATGACCGTCCCCGTAAGGATTTGAAGCATGCGCCATTTTTGCATAGGCCGCTTCGTCTTCAAGCAACTCGCTCGCCATCCGGTAAATCGTCTCTTCATCTGTTCCGGCAAGTTTCAACGTACCGGCTTTGACTCCTTCCGGACGCTCCGTCGTATCGCGTAACACAAGGACAGGTACGCCGAGCGAGGGTGCTTCTTCCTGTACGCCGCCGGAATCGGTCAGGATTAAATGGGCACGACTGGCAAAGTTATGAAAGTCGAATACATCGAGCGGCGGAATTAACGTGATGCGGTCGTGTCCCCCAAAGATTTCAGCCGCTGTTTCCTGGACGACCGGATTCAAATGGACCGGATAGACGACGTGCACGTCCGGATATGTATCGACGAGTCGACGGATCGCCCGAAACATCTGATGCATCTTCTCTCCGAGGTTTTCTCGCCGGTGTGCCGTCATCAAGATCAGGCGTCGTTTGCCGACTGCCTCGAGCATAGGGTGAACATAATCCGGCTGGACCGTCGTCTGCAGGGCATCGATTGCCGTATTTCCCGTCACATAGACACCAGCATAACGATTTTCAGATGCTAAGTTCGCTGCCGCCTGATCGGTCGGCGCAAAGTGCAGATCTGCGAGTGTCGACGTCAATTGACGATTGACCTCTTCCGGAAACGGTGAGTATTTATTATATGTACGGAGTCCGGCTTCGACGTGTCCGACGGCGATTTGATTGTAGTAGGCAGCAAGACTACCGACGAACGTCGTCGTCGTGTCGCCATGAACGAGAACGAGATCCGGTTTGACATCCTTCATGACGAGATCAAGTCCTTCGAGACCACGCGTCGTGATGTCGACAAGCGTCTGACGGGGTTGCATGATATTGAGGTCAGAATCCGGTTCAATCTCGAACATCCGTAACACTTGATCAAGCATTTCCCGGTGTTGCGCCGTGATCGTCACATGGACATCGAACGCTGGATTTTGTTTTAAGGCATTGACGAGCGGTGCCATCTTGATGGCTTCCGGTCGTGTTCCAAAGATGGGCATGACTTTGATGGGCATCATTACTTCCTCCTTTTTCTACTTCCTCCATTTAAGCATAGTTGAAAGCTGTCCTGCATCTTACAACAAAAAAAGCAGCCTGCCGGGAGTGGCAGACTGCTTCTGTCTTACTTCGTACCGAACAAACGATCACCGGCATCCCCGAGTCCAGGGACGATATAACCATGATCGTTCAGTTTTTCATCGAGTGCCGCGAGGTAAATATCGACATCCGGATGCTCTTCCTGAACGCGTTTGACGCCTTCAGGTGCTGCACACAGGCAAGCCAGTTTAATGCTTTTCGCGCCTTGTTTCTTTAAAGAGGAGATTGCGTCAGCAGCCGAGCCGCCTGTCGCAAGCATTGGGTCGACGACGACAAAATCACGTTCTGCGACGTCAGTCGGCAACTTGAGGTAGTATTCCGTTGGTTCAAGCGTCTCTGGATCACGGTAAAGACCGATGTGACCGACTTTGACGTTCGGCATCATCCGAAGCATCCCGTCGACCATCCCTAGTCCTGCGCGAAGGATCGGAACGATTCCGAGCTTCTTGCCTTCAATCATCTTCTGCGTCGTTTTCGTGACCGGTGTCTCGATTGCGACTTCTGTGAGTGGAAGGTCACGCGTGATTTCATATGCCATCAATGAAGCCACTTCGTCGACAAGCTCCCGGAATTGTTTCGTCCCCGTTTCGACTTTACGCATGATTGTCATTTTGTGCTGAATCAATGGGTGATCAAATACATGTACTTTACTCATTGTTTGCATCTCCTCTCAATTCTCTTTTCGCATTGTACTCCAAAAAGTGACCGCTTGGGAACTGTTTTTTTGGAATCACTCCTCCCCAAGCGTACTTTTCCCGTCAAGAATCGCTTGCGCCGCATAGGACCATTCATTATCTGGTTGCTTCGCTAATTCTTCTAACGTCGCCTTATAATCGCCGACCTTATTCTTTTGTTCATAGACGGCCTGCATCCATAACACATCACTCATGTAACCGGAATCCGGGAAGTCCTCTCGATACGCGACATAATCCGTTTGTTTCGTTTCACCTAACTTGCCTCCAGCAATCAATTGATAAAAACGTGCCATGCCCTTCGTTGCGTCATCCGTTAACACAGTTCCCGTCAACAAGCGGTTCGCTGACTTATAATCTTTTTCTTGCGTCGCAGCGATCGCCTGTTTCAATGTTTCTTCGGGAGAAAGCGTCTTCTTTGCATCCGTAGTCGCTTTTGGTTTCGCTGTCTCTTTTGGTTTCGCTGTCTCTTTTGGTTTCGTTGTGTCTTTTGATTTCACTGGTGCTTGTTCTGTCAGCTGTTCATTTTTTTCTTTTAATTGCTCGACTTCTTTTTCAAGCGCGGCCAATTTTTGTTCAACGTTCTCTTGATTGGTCACGACCGGCACTTCTTCCGGTTGTGAGAAATCAAGTTGAAAGAGACCGAGAACGGCAAGACCCGCAACAAGCAATCCGCCGAGCATCCACGGATTCGATTGCAGCTGCTTTTTCCACGGTTTGAGCTGCGGATGATTTTGGACAGCTGCCGGGAGCATGGAAAAACGCTTTTTGACGAGTCGCTTCCCGCCCGCTTTTCCGGCGATTGCTAACCGGTACCGCTGGAGCTCCGCCGGAATCCCTTTGTTCTTCCACTGGCTGAACCGCGTGTCCGCTTGTTCATAAAAGCCTGCTTCTTGCATGATGACGATTGCTTTAAAGTCTTCACTGAGTCGTTTATATTCACGTTCTGTTTGACTTTTTTTAGTCAGCCAGTCCGCAATTTGAGTCGTATTGATTGTTTCGAGTTCTGATTGGACCAGTGCTGAAAATTTCATCTGACAGTTTCCACCCTTACCTTATTTTACTAAGGTTAAGTATACCAAAAATCATGGTCGTAAAATATAAGTCTTCTGACGCATGGTGGACAAAACACGGACGCCGCCTCTTGTCTCGAGACGACGTCCGCGTTATTCCACTTCGCTCAAGTAACCATCCTCGATCCGCAGGACACGGTCACAATACTCAAGCATCCGCTCATCATGGGTGATGACGATGACCGTTTTTTGTTCCTCATGGGCTTGCTTTTGTAACACTTCCATCACTTGGCGTCCGTTCGTATAATCAAGGCTTGCCGTCGGTTCATCTGCGAGGACGAGTCGCGGCTGATTGACGAGTGCCCGAATGATCGCGACACGCTGTCGTTCTCCACCCGATAAGGCGTGTGGCAAATGGTGTGCACGGTCTTTTAATCCAAAAGCGGCGAGCATCGCGGCGGCGTCAACTTTCCGCCCCGCTTCTTCTGCGACGAGTTCGAGTTGTTCCGCCGCCGTCAGGAACGGAACGAGATGCGATTCCTGAAAGATGAATCCGATCTCTTCGAGGCGCATCTTTCGGCGTGCTTCGTCCGATTGCTGATTGACGTGCTGTTCCCCAAACTGAATGTCTCCCGCTGTCGGTGTTTGCAACAATCCGAGCAGTTGGAGCAACGTACTTTTTCCACTTCCGCTCGGTCCGACTAAGGCAATCAGTTCACCCGCTTTCGCTTCGAATGAAACATCATGGAGCACGGGGACGTCACTGTAAGTCTGTTCGACATGTGTCATCTTAATCATCCTGCCATTCCTCCCATCGCGTCTGCCGGCTCAAGTTTTTTTAAGGCCCGGAGCGGAATCACGGATCCAATTAATGCCGTACCGATCAACAATGCCCCGTAACCGAGACTCGTATCCCACTCAAAACGAAACGGAATGCCGCTCGGTAAGACTTGGCTGACACCGAGCGTCACGCACAGGCTGAAAGCAAGCGACAGGAGCGTCAAGACGAACACCTGCAAGACGAGCGCGCTTCCAATCGTCCGTGTCCGAATCCCGATCGCCTTCAAGATGCCCAGTTGCTTCATTTTTTGCATCGTCAAAATATAGAAAAACGCCGTCAAAATCAAGGCGCCGATTACGACAAGCGCCAGCCGCATCATCTGGAATGAATTTTGTTCCGCTGCGTAACCGGGAACCTGCTTGACGATGTCTGCTTTCGTATACGTCGTCAGGTCCGTTTTGAATGAATCCTGACTGACAAATGCCGAGACATAGTTCGTCTGCATCTTCGCTTGCCAGTCGTCCCACGACGCAAGCGTCGTCCATAACACAGGCGCATGGCTGTAACGTCCATCCGTGACGGTACCGACGATCGTAAACGTCATCTTCGTCCGAAAATCGGTTACTTTGTCGCCGACTGCGGTCCCGGTCTGTTTCGCATAAGCGGTATCGACGAGAACTTCGCCTCGTTTCAACGCTTGCAGTTGCTTTGGACCGTACGCCGTCTCAGCAGGTAACGCAAACACCGTCACATCGTCCTTCGTCCCGTCCTGTTTCTCGAGAACCATATTTTGAACGCCGAGTGCCTCCGTCCCTTTTGGTTGCTCCTGTTCCTCTAAAAATGATCGCGTCAGTTGCCCTTCCGCCTCTTGACTGAGTGCCACCTGCTCAACCGGTAAATTCCGGATGACGGCTCCATTATCGTATGCCAGTCCGTCTGCGAGCCCGGTGATCATTAAAATCAAGACGATGATCAATGTCGTCACGAGCCCCATCAGACCGAAGCGTTTTTTCATCCGGATTAGTTCGCGCCAACCCATTTTCATTTAATATCCCTCCTGTATGTGCGTTACAGGTCTTATCTTACGGATACTATATGAACGGAGCATGAACAACTTACGTCGCCCGTAAAAACGTCAGGATGAACGTCGTCCCCGCGCCGATTTTCGAATCAATCTCGACCGTCCCGTGCAACTGCTTGACGGTCTCGGCGACGATGGCGAGCCCGAGCCCCGTCCCGCGCGAACCGCGTGCCGTGTCGGCTTGATAAAAGCGGTCAAAGGCATGGGCAATCATGTCGTTTGACATACCGGGACCTTCGTCCGTGATGCGGACAATGACGTGCTCCGCAGTCTGTTCGGCTTCAATCGTAATCATGTCCCCGTCGTTTGAAACATGGAGGGCATTCCGGATGACATTTTGAAAAACATGTTCGAGTGCGGCGGCATCCGCCTCGATCGTCATGTCACTCGCGACATCAACAGCGACAGCGACACCACGTTCATCGATTTGGTAGGCGAGTGTCGCGAGCGTCGTCCGAATCGCTTGTCCAAGATGGATTGACTCCAGTCGCATCCGACTTCCTTCATCGAGCCGGGCGAGGACCAGCAGTTGCCGGGTCATCTCTGCCATCCGGTCTGCTTCACGCGCAATCGTTGCCAGTTTATCCTGTCCGACAGGTGCGACATGCGGTTGCAGTTGACCGGCGTACCCTTTAATCGTCGTCAGTGGCGACTGAAACTCGTGCGAGACGTTGGCGACGAACGTTTTGCGCTCAGCATCCGACTTCGCGACTGCTTCCGCCATCTCACCGAACCGCCGTGACAACTCTCCAATCTCATCGCGCGAGGTCGTCGCCACATGAACGGCATAGTCACCGGACGCGACTTGTTTTGTCGCATCCGTCAAGCGTTTAATCGGACGCACGAGATAGCGGATTGAGAAGGCAAGCAACAGAAAACTGATGACGACGAGTAAGCCGAGGAAGGCTCCGACGAACAAATGGAGTTCACGGATTTGTCGGCTCAAATCGGGTCGAATGAAGACGGCGTCGGTCCCGTTTGGCGTTTCGAGCGACGCACCGACTGTATTGACGACTTCATTGTCAAACAGACCGAGTAAAAAGAGATGAAACGGATAGTCCCGCATTCCGTGATAGACTTCCCCGGCGCGGACCCGTTCGATGATCGCCGGTGCCAGTGTTTCGTCGCGGAATGTATTCCCGTGGCGGATAACGGGGCCTGTCTCCGGGACGACATAGAGCTGAAAACCCGTCGCGCTCAACATGTCGTAGAAGGAACCGGTCTGTCCGTCGCCATGCCGTTCATAGTAGGCAAACGATTGATCGACCGCCTCTTCGACCTTTTGACTATAGGAAGACTGCAAGACATTGTAGTAAAACAAGTTGCTGATCAGTAAGGAAATCAAGGCCGACACGAGCAGGACCAGACAGACGAGTCCGACGATTTTCGTATAAAGTGACTTCATCCCTTCGCCTCCAGTCGGTAACCGAGACCGCGGACGGTACTGATGTGAATCGCGTCCGTATGGCGCAAGCGACTGCGCAAGCGTTTGATATGGACGTCAATCGTCCGATCATCACCCATGAAGTCGAGTCCCCAGACCCGTTCAATCAATTCCTCCCGACTGAAGACACGTCCCGGAAAACTCGCAAGCTGATGTAACAAGTCGAACTCACGCCTAGGCAACGTCAATTCCGTTTCGCCAAGCATCACCTGTTGACTGCGTTTATCAATCGTTACGTCACCAAACCGGAGAATCGGAAGCGCCGCCTTTTGATACCGCCGGGCGACGGCGTGTAAGCGGAATAATAATTCTTCCGGGTCAAACGGTTTCGTGATGTAATCATCGGCACCTGCCGTAAATCCGGCGCGTTTATCTGTCAACTCTCCGAGCGCCGTCAACAGCAAAATCGGCAGTTCATCTCGTTGCCGGAGCTGTTCACATAACTCAAGTCCACTCCGCCCGGGGATCATTACGTCGAGAATCGCCGCCTCGAACGTCAGCTCGTTTATCCAGCACGCCGCTTCTTGCCCGTCTGCCGTCGCCCGGACGCGATGGCCGTCTGCTTCGAGCGTCTCGACAATCAGGTGTTGAATGTTTTGGTCGTCTTCTACGACTAAAATCTCCATCTTTCGTCCCTCCTATCCTATCGTTTACTCGTCAATCAAAAAAACCACCTCTGACTTCTCAGCGATCGAAAAGAAAGAGGTGGTTCAACAGACGGGTCAGCATGCGTTCCGATTACCCGCGTTCCGGGTAAAGCGGGAAGCGACCTGTCAATGCAAGGACTTGCTCGTGTGCATTTTTTAATGTGTCGTCGTCTTCCGGGTTTTTGAGGACGAGTTCAATCAATGCCGCAATTTGTTTCATTTCTTCTTCTTTAAAACCACGTGACGTCATCGCTGCCGTCCCGATGCGAATCCCGCTCGTGACGAATGGGCTGGCCGGATCGAATGGAATCGTGTTTTTGTTGACCGTGATACCCGCTTCATCAAGGGCATGCTCAGCGAGCTTACCTGTGATGCCGAGCGGCTGTAAGTCGACGAGCAACAAGTGGTTGTCCGTGCCGCCTGAAACGATCCGCAGACCACGTGCCGTCAATTCTTCACCGAGTACTTTTGCATTCGTGACGACTTGACCAATGTAGTCTTTGAATTCAGGAGCAAGTGCCTCACCGAACGCGACCGCTTTTGCTGCGATGACGTGCATGAGGGGACCGCCTTGAATACCAGGGAAGATCGATTTATCAATCGCTTTCGCATGTTCTTCTTTACAGAGAATCATCCCACCACGTGGCCCACGGAGTGTCTTGTGCGTCGTCGTCGTGACGAAGTGTGCATGCTCGACAGGGTTCGGGTGCAGACCCGCTGCAACGAGCCCTGCAATATGCGCCATATCGACCATCAAGTATGCGCCGACGCTGTCTGCGATTTCACGGAAACGTTTGAAGTCGATGACGCGCGGATAAGCCGATGCTCCCGCAACGATCAATTTTGGTTTGTGTTCTTCTGCAAGCTTCGCGACGACATCGTAATCAATCATCTCTGTCTCTTGATCGACACCGTATTCGACGAAGTTGTATTGAACACCGGAGAAATTCACAGGACTACCATGCGTTAAGTGGCCACCGTGTGAGAGGTTCATCCCGAGGACCGTATCGCCCTGGTCAAGAATCGTGAAGTAGACGGCCATGTTCGCTTGTGCACCCGAGTGCGGTTGAACGTTTGCATGTTCGGCACCGAAGATTGCTTTCGCACGATCACGTGCCAAGTCTTCTGCGAGATCAACGAATTCGCACCCACCGTAATAACGGCGTCCCGGGTAACCTTCTGCATACTTGTTCGTCAGCACGCTACCTTGTGCTTCCATGACAGCTTGCGAGACGAAGTTTTCTGACGCAATCAACTCGATATTATCGCGTTGACGTCCTAGTTCCTTGCGCATTGCCGAAAAGAGTTCCTCATCTTGCTGTTTCAGATACGTAAGCGGTGTTTGTTCCATCTGAATTCCCCCATTCATTTTCGATACGCCTATCTTAACACGAATAATCAGTCCGCGGCACCCACAAAAAGTGCAGAAAAATAGCAAGAGGTATGCAACCCCTTGCATGAATCATTCGTATTTAGCACGCATTCCACCAATTAACTTCGGACGCGTCGTTGCTGCCGTAACATGTGCCTCACCGATTTCCCGGTGTGGAAGGCGAACCGGGATGGCGACCGGCTTCAAGTGCATGCCGATGAACGTGTCTCCGATGTCGATTCCAGCATCTGCTTGAATCGATTCGACGACGACCGGGGCAGAAAAACGTTCATAGGCGATACTCGCCATCGAACCACCTGCTTCCGGTACCGGGACGACCGTGACCGGTTCCAGTCCAAGTCGTTCAACCGTTTGGCGTTCGAGCGTCAAGGCGCGGTTGATGTGTTCACAACCTTGGAACGCAAGATCGATTTGATGCGAACGACGAAATGTATCGAACACCTCGAATAATGCTTCCGCGACTTCCGGCGAACCCGCTTTTCCGATTTGTTTACCGATGACTTCACTCGTCGAACAACCGATGACGAGCAGCTTCCCTTTTAAAGGGAAGCGCTCATTCAAATCGGTCAACGAGGCTTCAAGATCCTGTTTAATCTGTTCGAGATCCATTTACTTCACCTCATAATCCGAGATTTTGCAGACACGGTTTTCGTGACGTCCACCTTCGAACTCCGTCTCTAACCAAATCTTTGCGATATCAAGCGCAAGACCCGGTCCGATGACACGTTCGCCCATCGTCAAGATGTTCGAGTTGTTATGCTGACGTGTCGCTTTCGCACTGAACGTATCATGGACGAGTGCCGCACGAATCCCTTTGACTTTATTCGCTGCGATTCCGATTCCGATTCCTGTTCCGCAAATCAGGATTCCACGATCAAATTCACCGTTCGCGACGGCCTCCGCGACGGGAATCGCGACGTCCGGGTAATCAATCGAGTCAGACGAATACGTACCGAAGTCCGTATAGTCGATCCCGAGTTCCTTTAATAAACCGTTGATTTCTGCTTTGAGTTTAAAGCCACCATGATCTGCACCGATTGCTACTTTCATCTGAACTATTCCCCCGTTTGTCTAGGTTGTTTTTTCGGAAGTTTCCGGTTGTCCGGCGCTTTTCTTCCATTTCCGTTCTGCGTTAATTTTAACACAAGACGGTTGACGAGGGGTTCGAGTTCATTTCGAACTTGGCGATAGACGTTCATCGATCCACCGTACGGATCGTTGATGTCCCGCTCAAGCCCTGTCACATATTCATAGAGGGTGAACGTCCGGTCCTTCAGTTCCGGGTAACGTTCCCCGACTTCTTGTTTATGACTCCGCGTCATCGTCAAGATGATGTCAGACCAGCGTCCGAGAACATCATCGAAAACTTGCGTATAATGCTCGAGTTCAATTCCCCGTTCCCGCAATACTTGGAGTGCGTTCTCTGACGCATCGAAGCCTTGCATCGAACGCAGTCCCGCAGACCGGACATCAAACTCTTGATCTGCGACTTTTGAGCGTAGTAATGCCATCGCCATCGGGCTCCGGCATGTATTTCCAGTACAGATAAACAATACGCGACGTGTGCTCATCTCAGTATCCTCCTTCTTTACGGGCGAATGATCCGACCACCTGCTGCCTTATGGAGCCGATTTCGGACTGCTAGCCCAACCCCTTCTTCTGATAGGTCCCGTACAAAAATCTGATCCACCGTCGTCTGATCAAATCGCCGTAAACAATCGTAAAGACGCTGTGCCGCTGTTTCTGCGGTCGTGCCGAGGAAACAGCGGACATCTGCTTCGACGTCTTCTCCGTCAAAGAGAATGACGCCGGTCTTTTGTCCGGTTTGGCGTGCTTCATCGATGAGCTGCTGCAGGAAAGAGAGGTCGCCCGCCACGACGGACAATGTTGCTTCCGGTGCGTAGTGCGTGTACTTCATTCCCGGTGCCTTCGGTGTTTTATCTTTCATCGATAAAGCAGGATCGAGTGCCACGGTGCCGATCTCCGCTTCCAGCTGTTCACGTGTGACGCCGCCCGGTCGTAAAATGACCGGAGGTGTCATCGTACAGTCGATGACGGTCGATTCAACACCGATACCGGTTTCTCCCCCATCGACGATTGCTGCGATTCGTCCCGAGAGGTCATAGGCGACATGTGCCGATGACGTCGGAGAAGGTTTTCCGGAACGGTTGGCACTCGGTGCCGCCAACCCTAGTCCTGTCGCTTCAATCAATTGAAGTGCAAGAGGATGGTCCGGCATCCGTAATCCGATCGTATCAAGTCCTGCGGTGACGAGGCTTGAAGCGGTTCCGTTCGATTCTAGAATGATCGTCAAGGCACCTGGCCAAAACGTATCCATCAAACGTTTCGCGACAGCCGGAATACGAGTGACGAACTGCTCTGCCTGTTCGATTGACGCGACATGGACAATCAATGGGTTGTCGGACGGTCGGCCCTTCGCGGCGAAGATTCGCCGAACGGCCGTCTCGCTCGTCGCATCCCCCGCAAGACCATAAACGGTCTCTGTCGGCATCGCGACGACTTCCCCTGCTTTTAATAAGTTTACTGCTACATCCAGTGTCTGTTGATCGATCATTTCCGTCTTCACTCTGTACAATCCTTTCGTTCCGCATACACGATACGGTCTTTACCGTTTATATCTTTTAAAATACCCGTTTCCGCAGTAGGATAACGCTCTTTTAACATCATTTGCACTTCACTTCCTTGATTGTGTCCGATTTCAAACACAATCAAGCGAAAATCGTCCTTTAAAATACGTGTGCTGCCGTCAATCAAGCGACGATAAAAAACGAGACCGTCTTTTCCGCCGAACAGCGCGAGATGAGGCTCATGGTCAAATACGACGTCACTGAGCAACTCATCTTCTTCAATATAAGGCGGGTTCGAGACGAGGACACGGACCGATTGATCGGCGAGCGGCTCAAGCAGATCCCCTTGTAAAAAAGTTACGTCGCCGCCAAGTGCCGCTTGATTTTTTTTCGCGACCGCAAGTGCGTCTTCTGAAATATCGACCGTCGTGACCGGCTGTCTGAGCTCGAGCGCGAGTGTGACCCCGATCGCTCCGCTTCCCGTTCCGATATCGACGATTTCACCCGGGTGGAACGTCTCCCCGCCTAAACGACGGACGACGAACTCAATCAATTCTTCCGTTTCCGGACGGGGAATCAGGACAGCTGGCGTAACCTGAAAATCGCGTCCATAAAAGGGTTGGTACCCGATCAAGTGTTGGACGGGAACACCATTGACGTGTGCCAGTAAGTATTCGCTGAATAACAGGTCATCGTCCGGCGATAATTCGTCCGAAAGTCGCACGAGCAATCCCGTCCGGTCGACTTGTAACACATGCATAAGTAACCATTCGGCACTCGACGCCTCGCGTCCTGCCGCGACTAACATCGTTTGTGCTTGATTCAATCGTTTCGCAATCCGCATCAGTTCGCCGCCTCCGATGCCCGTGCCTGGTACTCCATCACGAGCGTGTCGATGACTTCATCCATCTCGCCTTGGAGAATCCGGTCGAGCTTTTGAATCGTCAAGCCGATTCGGTGATCCGTCACCCGGTTTTGAGCGAAGTTATACGTCCGGATCCGCTCGGAACGGTCGCCCGTCCCGACAGCTGATTTGCGTTTTTCATCGTACTCGGCCTGCTGTTCGCGTTGAATTTTATCATAGACGCGTGCTCGTAACACTTTCATTGCTTTTTCTTTATTTTTAATTTGCGATTTCTCATCCTGACAGCTGGCGACGATTCCTGTCGGCACGTGTGTCACGCGGACAGCGGATTGTGTCGTATTGACGGACTGACCGCCGGGACCGCTCGATGTAAACGTATCGACGCGGACATCTTTATCGTGAATTTCAACTTCGACATCTTCTGCTTCCGGCAAGACGGCGACGGTCGCTGTTGATGTATGAATCCGTCCGCCTGACTCTGTCGAAGGCACACGTTGGACGCGATGGGCGCCGTTCTCATATTTCAGTTTCGAGTACGCCCCTGTCCCTTTGACGATGAAGATGATTTCTTTATAGCCGCCGAGTTCCGTGTAGCTCGCATCGATGATTTCGATTTTCCAGGCTTGTTTCTCAGCAAACTTCGAGTACATCTTGAAAAGATCAGACGCAAATAAGGCTGCCTCGTCGCCTCCTGCCGCACCCCGAATCTCGACGATGACGTTTTTGTCGTCGTTCGGATCCTTCGGTAAGAGTAACGCTTTTAATTTCGTTTCGAGTTCCTTGATTTCCGGCTCCAGGATTGTCACTTCTTCTTTCGCGAGGTCCCGCATCTCGGGATCCGTCAACATTTGACGTGCTTCCTGATAGGCTTCCATCTTATCGCGGTAAACGCGATACGTTTCGACGGTCGGCGCGAGCTGGGATTGCTCCTTTGAGACCTCTCGTAATTGATTCGTATCATTAATGATCGCCGGGTCAGCCAACTGATCATTTAATTTTTCATAACGGTCCTCTAACGCACTTAATCGATCCAACATAATCGGTCATCCTTCCTGACGGTTCTTCTATCGTCAGTATAGCAAATATTTAGAACGTCAGTAGCAAGACCTCCTCGCGACCGTCACTTCCGTCGTCAGACCGGTAGTTGACGTCAGACGGTCATTTTCCTATAATTAGTGTACTAATTGAATTAATACACTTAAGGAGGTGGAAGGATGTTTACCGTTGATCCGAAAAGTCCGCTCCCGATTTACGAGCAACTGGTCACGCAAATCATCCGCGCGATTGCGCGGGGAATCCTACGGTCGGGCGAACAGATGCCGTCGGTCCGCGATCTTGCGAGCACGTTACTCGTCAATCCAAACACTGTCTCCCGTGCTTATCAGGAACTCGAAAGCCGAGACTTTATCGTGACGATGCGAGGAAAAGGCTCCTTCGTCTCGGATTTGCCGCTTGACCAAGTCAAACAAGCTGCCATTCAAGAGCACATCACGACACTTTGCCTTGTCGCGAATGAACTATCGATTTCGAACGAAGAACTTTATCAGTTACTCATACAACACAGGGAGGATTCATCATGTTGACCGTGTCACACTTAACAAAACAAATCGATTCGACGATGATTTATGAAAACGCCTCGTTCACATTGCCTGCTGGTACGATCACAGCATTGATTGGACGAAACGGCGCCGGAAAAACGACGTTACTGAAAACACTTGTCGGGGCACTCGAACCCTCGCGCGGGAAAGTCGAATGGAACAACCAGTCAATCCACGACGTCCCGGCAGCACGGAAGCATCTATTTCTCGTTCCCGACTCCATCGGCGTCTACCGTCAGATGACACTCGGATCACTGATTGAGTTTTATCAGGCTTTTTATCCGAACTTCGAACGGACCTATATCGAAAACTACTGCCGCTCGTCGAACCTCGATCGTGGTCGGAAAGTGACGTCGCTCTCGAAAGGACAGGCGCAACTGTTCTTGCTGCAACTCGCGTTTGCGACGAACGCCCCTGTTTTGTTACTCGACGAACCGACAGACGGACTCGACCGGATTAATAAGCGCAACTACTTACAGCAACTGGTCTCTTTACTGACGGAACGTCAGACAGCCGTCTTGATTGCCTCACATCAACTCGAGGAACTCGATACGCTCGCGGACCGCGTGATGACGATCGAACAGCACCTCGTCAAGGAACCGAAGACACTCGACGATGCAAAAGCGAGCATGCAAAAATGGCAAGTCGTCTACGAGACCGTCCCCGAGCTGAAGCACCATGACATTCATGTCCTGACACAAACCGGACGCGTCGTCACCTTGCTCGTTTTATCGGAAGCAGGAAAGCTTTACTTAGAGAAGACGAATCCCTTATTAAAGGACGCCTTACCGGTCCAGATGGAAGACTATTTTTTAGGAACGTTCGGAGGAAATCGTCATGATTAAACAATTGATTCGTTATCATATCAAACAAGGCATTTGGCCGCTCGCGACGTTCTTTTTACTCGCAATCTTCAGCTACGGCTTCAGCAGTTTCTCCGCCATCGAAAATTTCGATACGTATCGTCTTGATGCAAAACCAAATCTCTTGCAAACCGTACTCGTCAGCCCGATTTTCGCCGGTTTCGGAGCGCTTTTGATTGCCGTCTTCGCCATTTTGATGGTTGGTCAAGAACGGGGCAGCGGACGCAGTTTAATCCTCCATGCCTTACCGATTCATAAAAAACATCTATTCTTCATTAAGTTGAGTATCGGGGCCGCCGTATTGATCATCATTCCAATCCTCGGCTTTTTCTCGAGCTGGTTCATCTTACAAGGCATCGGAGGCATCCATCCGTTTGATTACGTCACTTTGAGTGATCTGACATATGACTTTTTTAAATTCTTCATCTTCGATATGACAGTCTTCGCCATTTTCTTGTTCGCAGGAACGATTGCGGGTGATATCATCGGTCAGCTCTTAATCGGGATGTTCCTGTTCTTTTTGAATTACTTCACGTTTTTTGCCATCGCTGCCGTCACGACACTCGGTTTCGGACTTAAAGATGATTTCACATCGTCACTGGATTTTTTGATGACGGTCACAACCCCGTTCCCGTTGTTGTTCCAATCGAATGATTTAACCGGTCCTGCGATTTACAGCGCTGCTTTGACGATCCTGCTTCTCGTCATCAGCCGTCAGCTTTATGTGCGTAGCGAAAACGAGCGACTCGGTCGCTTTACCGTCTTCCCGAAGTCGCATCCGTTTTTCATCATTCTCTTTACGGTCTATACGACGTTCATACTCGCTGCCGTCATCGGCGTCATTTCGTCCGAGAATCAAATCCTGTATTGGCTCGCCGTCTTGATTCTCGCCTGGCCTGCCTTCAGTTCCTACCGCCGGATGATTGGGTGGAGTCGCTGAATCCGTGCTACACTTGTTTCAAATCTTTTAAATAAGGACGGTCTACACCCATGCCAAAATATCTTCAAATTTCCCGACAACTCGCCGCCCGGATTCAGGATGGATCATTACCTGCTGAAACGAAATTACCATCAGAAACGGAATTGATGGCAGAATTCTCTGCGAGTCGCGGGACGGTCCGTAAGGCAATCGATGCGTTGCTCGAAAAAGGCTTTGTTCGTAAACAACAAGGCAAAGGCGTCTTCGTCTTGAGTCAAGATGCGATCGAGTTTCAGTTCAATGGCATCGTCAGCTTTTCGGAAGCCCATCAAAAAATGGGGCAACACGAAGTTGAAACGGACGTTTTGTCTTGCGACGTCATCGATGCGACGGATGAGCTCGCTCAGTTATTCAGTGTAAAAAAAGGAACATCGATCACACGAATCAAACGGATTCGAATCATCGACGGTGAACGCGTCATTTTTGATATCAACCACTTCGTGACAGAACTCGTCCCAGGACTCACTTCAGCGGTCGCTTCCGGCTCGATTTATACGTATATCGAACAAACGTTGAACCGGCAAATCAGCTATGCGAAACGAAAAATCGAAGCGCAGCCTGCGACAGCTGAAGATCGGGAACAACTCGACTTAGAGGGGACGACGCATGTCATCGTCATCACGAATGACACGTATTATTATGAAGGGCAACATTTCGAACATACGGAATCGCGCCACCGTCTCGATAAATTTCAATTTACGGATATCGCGCGTCGATAGACCGCAAGATGGCCGCTCAAAAGACGATTCGAGACAGATTGCGCTCTAAACCGTTTGCATGCCTGGATTTTCCTCATGGTATGACCTGAAAAGCGTTACGTTCGTTGACTCCTACGGGGAAAAGTGCGTTTTTAACGCACGTTCAGAGGCAGGCAAGACCCTGCTCGTTGTCCGTGAGGATCAAGGAGCAACGGCTTGCGCCTCGCCCGAGGAACGCAACGAAAACAGACGCTTGATTTCCCGGTAGCACGTTGTCTACAGTCTTAAACCGCCTCCCTATTTTGTCGGAGAGGCGGTTTTTATCTTGATTCAGAAAGGATTGAAGTCTCCTCTTCTTCAATCCATTTAAACTTATCTATATAAGTTGTTGACTTAACTTATATAGATAAGTTAAGATGGATTTGCGCAGATAAGAAAACGTTTTCATTTCAAGTGATGTCTTCAGTTCAATCCAAAAGGAGAATGAGAGATGAAACCTAATTACCGTCAAATTGCTGAACAACTCATCGAACGAATCGGTGGGAAAGATAATATTGAGCAAGCCGCCCATTGTGTGACGCGGCTCCGCCTGACACTGAAAGATCAAAGCCTCGTCGAACAAGATGCCTTACTCGAAGTCCCGCTCGTCAAAGGGGCATTCCTGAATGCCGGCGTCTATCAAATCGTCATCGGCGCGGGGGATGTCGACCGCGTCTATGCCGAATTCATTCAATTGACCGGATTAAAAGCAACGACCATCGCCGACGTCAAATCGTCCGGTGCTTCCAAGATGAATCCGTTCCAGAAACTGATTAAAGTCTTCTCCGACGTCTTCATGCCAATCATCCCTGCCATCATCGTCGCTGGTCTCTTGATGGGGATCAACAATCTCTTCGGCATCGAGTTCGGCGGAAAAACGATGATTGACCGCTACCCGAACCTCCAGGGGTTATGGGATTTAATCAACATGATGGCGAACACCGCCTTCGTCTTCTTACCGGCACTTGTCGGCTGGTCGGCGACAAAACGGTTTGGCGGAAGTGAAATCCTCGGGATCGTCATGGGACTGATGCTTGTCCACCCGGACCTCCTGAATGCCTGGAATTATGGACAAAGTGCGTTAAAAGGCGAGATTCCGACATTCAACATACTCGGTCTCTTCGAAATCGAAAAGGTCGGTTACCAAGGTCAAATCCTGCCTGTACTCGCAGCGGCCTATGTCTTAAGTACGATCGAGAAATGGCTCAAGGAACGTGTTCCGAATGCAATCCAGCTCCTCGTCGTTCCGATTACGACGATTACTTTAACTGGTTTCCTTGCCCTCGCTGTCATCGGTCCCGTCACGCGTCAGCTCGGCGACTGGATCACGATTGGTGTCGTCAATACGTTCGAAGCCGTCCCGCTGCTTGGTGCCTTGTTGTTCGGTGCCCTCTATGCACCACTCGTCATCACGGGGATGCACCATATGTTCATCGCCGTCGATCTTCAACTGATTGGACAAAGCGGTTCAACCTTCATCTGGCCGATGATCGCCATCTCGAATATCGCTCAAGGATCAGCGACGCTCGCCATGCTCTTCCTCGCGAAAAACGCGAATGATAAAAACATGGCGTCGACGTCCGCGATTTCTGCCTACTTCGGCATTACGGAACCGGCGATGTTCGGTGTCAATTTACGCTTTAAATATCCATTTTATGCAGCACTCGTCGGATCAGCCATCGCTTCTTCCTTCATCGCCGTCAGCGGTGTCTTAGCTCCTGCAATCGGTGTCGGTGGTTTGCCTGCCTTCATCTCAATCGTTCCCGGATCGATTTTGTCGTTCATCATCGGTATGGTGATCGCGATTGTTATCCCGGTTGTCTGTACGTTCCTGTTCCATTACGTCTCGACGAAACGCGCACGAAAAGCGGCACTCAAAGATGCTGCGTAACTGTTTTTAGAAAGGTGTGACTTGTATGACTCTCACAACGACCGACTGGCGGAAATCCGCTGTTTATCAAATCTATCCGAAAAGTTTTTACAGCCCGGAAGGAAAAGCGACGGGCACCCTCCGTGGCGTCACGGAAAAACTCGACTATCTCGCGTCACTCGGCATTGATTATTTATGGCTGACACCCGTCTATGCCTCACCACAAAATGACAATGGGTATGATGTCAGCGACTATTATGCGATTGACCCTTCTTACGGGACGATGCAAGACTTCGATGACCTGCTTGCGGAAGCAACGAAACGTGATTTAGCGGTGATGATGGATATCGTCGTCAATCACTGTTCAACGGAGCACGACTGGTTCCAGCAAGGACGGAATCCCGACAGTCCGTATCATGATTATTTCATTTGGCGGGATGAACCGACCAACTGGCAGTCGAAGTTCGGTGGTCCGGCCTGGTCATTTGATGAAGTCGCCGGCAAATATTATCTTCATTTGTTCGATCAAACCCAAGCCGATCTCAACTGGGAAAACCCGCGTCTTCGCGAAGACATCTATCAGATGATGCAGTTTTGGCGCGACAAAGGGGTCCGTGGATTCCGCCTGGATGTCATCAATCTCATCTCGAAGGATCAATCGTTCCCAAATGACCCGACTGGAGACGGCAGAACCTTTTATACGGATGGACCTCGTGTCCATGAGTACCTCCAGGAAATGAATCAACGTGTGTTTGACGGTTATGACTTGATGACGGTCGGTGAGATGTCCTCGACGACACTCAATCATTGCCGGCAGTATTCAAATGTCAGCGAGGAAGAGTTGAAGATGACCTTTAACTTCCACCATTTAAAAGTCGACTATCCGGACGGTCAAAAATGGATAGCCGCGCCATTCGATTTTCTTGAGTTAAAACGGATCCTGTCGGACTGGCAAGTCGGGATGCAGGGAAAAGCGTGGAATGCCATCTTTTGGTGCAACCACGACCAGCCCCGTGTCGTCAGCCGGTTCGGTGACGATACCGTCTACCGCGTCGAAAGCGCGAAGATGCTCGCGACGACGTTACACGGTCTACAAGGCACACCGTATATTTATCAAGGCGAAGAAATCGGGATGACGAATCCGGACTTTACGGATCTTACAGATTATCGTGACGTCGAAACATTGAATCTCTATGAAGAAAAAATTGCTCAGGGCGAAGCATCTGAACAGATTCTTGCGGCAATCCGCCAAAAATCACGCGACAATGCCCGAACACCGATGCAATGGGACTCGACGCTTCACGCCGGTTTTTCAGAAGCAACGCCGTGGATCGACGTCGCTCCGAACTATACTGACATCAATGTCAAAGCTGCCGTCGCTAATCCTGATTCGGTGTTCCACCACTATAAAAAGTTGATTCAATTACGAAAACAATATGACGTGTTGACGAACGGAATGTATCGTCTTCTCACACCGGACGACTTGTCGATTTGGGCGTACGAACGAACGACAGAGGACGAACAGCTGCTCGTCCTCTCGAACTTCTACAGTTCAGAAAAGACGTTCACGTTACCAGAGACGATGTCGGACGCCGACGTCTTGATTCAGAACTATCCTGATGTCGCACAAGACGGGCGCAACGTCACATTACGTCCATATGAGTCGGTCATGTTCTACCGGACCACTTAACGACTTGAAATGAATAAAGGGAGGTGGATTTCCAGTGCATGACCCGGAAATCCACCTCCCTTTCTCTTGTGAACGATAAGAATTTGCATAGAAAAGGCCGATGCTTCCGTAAAAAGTCGGAAGCGTCGGCCGTTTGATGGATTGTGATCTGACTCCTGCGTCGGATTCACCTCCAAAAGAAATGATCGCTTTTGGATTCAGGAGGCGTTTCGATTTGCCTGTTCTTTTTTCAGCTGTTCGCGGAACAACCTCGTCTCGGCAATGACGACGCCGGACAGACCAAGCAGACCAATCAAGTTCGGTATTGCCATCAAACCGTTGAAGACGTCCGAGATGGCCCAAACCATGTTCAAGTTCGTCGTCATCGCGCCCATTCCGGCGACGAGAACAAATACGACGCGGTACGGCACGATTGATTTTTGACCAAAGAGATAATAAATCGATTTTTCACCATAATACGACCAGCCGAGGACTGTTGAAAAGGCAAACAAGACAAGTCCAATCGTGACGATATACTTTCCGGTCGGACCGAGGAACACTTCAAAACTTGCAGTCGTCAATTCGACTCCTTCTAATCCCGTCCCGATTTTTCCACCCATGACGAGCGTCAATCCTGTCATCGAACAGACGAGAATCGTATCAAGGAAGACTTGTGTCATCGAGACGAGTGCTTGTCGTCCCGGGAAATCGGTTTTCGCCGCCGCCGCCGCGATTGGCGCTGAACCGAGACCCGCCTCATTCGAGAAGACGCCTCGGGCGACACCGTAACGAATCGCCGCCCCGATTGCACCACCCGTAATCGCTTCATTCGAGAATGTGCTGCTGAAAATTGTTGAAAATGCCGCTGGAATCAAGTCATAGTTCATGATCAGGATCAATAAACCACTTCCGACATAAAAGAAAATCATGAATGGCACGAAAAAGCTGACGACTTTCCCAATCGATTTGACACCACCCAAAATGACGCCACCTGTTGCGAGCATTAAGACGATTCCGGTCACGTAGAGCGGTACATCGAACGTTGACTTCATCGCGAGCGCGACCGAGTTCGTTTGAACCCCGTTACCAATCCCGAAAGCGGCAATCGAAGCGAAAGCGGCAAATAAAATCCCGAGCCACTTTTGCTTGAGCCCCCGTTCAAGATAGTACATCGGCCCTCCGGCCATCTGCCCCTTTTCATCGACGACACGGTATTTGACGGCGAGAATCGCCTCCGCATATTTGGTCGCCATGCCGAATAATCCGGATAACCACATCCAGACGATCGCACCTGGTCCCCCAAGGACGACGGCTGTTGCGACACCGACGATATTCCCCGTACCGACCGTTGCTGCCAGTGCGGTCATTAATGCCTGAAAATGACTGATGTCCCCTTCCGATTGTTTCGAGTCCTCTTGTTTCGTAAACGCGAGCTTTAACGCATAAGGAAGTTTTGTAATTTGAATGAATCCTAAACGAATCGTTAAGTAAATGCCTGTTCCGACTAATAGGATCAGTAACGGTGCTCCCCAAACCAAATTTGACACCGAACTTACCCACTCAGTGAATGACGTTCCCATGCTTTTCCCCCTCTGCAATTCGTATGTAGACTTTCCCATTTTTTCAGAATTGACAGAATACTGTCAACCCTATTTCCTAAGTTCCCCTTTCAGAGATGTTCCACACATGAAAAAAACGCCGACCTCCTCCGGCGTGTCACGTCGGGGAAAATCGGCTGTTCGTCATTGGTTCATATCAGTAATCGATTGGGCCTCTTTTGCCTCTTCCGGCAGCTCAATCGACTCGATGGCATTGAATTTCGAAAACGTGGATTCATTCGTCATCTTAAAGGTCGTGCCTTCTGTGATTTCAAACTCCATCGTCATATCGAGCGTCTTCGGATAATACGTCTTTGCGTCATATGTCATCGTATATTCCATCTTTTTATAATCCACTTGATCCATCATCTCTTTCATCTGCGCCATCTGTCCCGATTGTTCGAGCGCGTCTTTCATGAAGTTTTTCAAGTCGTCCCCCGTCAAGTCCACATCAATTTGATAGAGTTCATCTTTTCTTTCGGCTGTCCAATTGTCTTTATACTTCTTCAACAGTTTCAGGTTTTGATCGGTCGAGACGGATGATTCCATGATGTCATTCATCTCCGAGATGTCTTGGACAAACCATTGCCCGTCCTGTGCGATATACATCTTGTCGTCGAGCATATAGCTCTCCATTTGTACATCCGAGCCATCCTCGACATTCTTCATCTTAATCGTTTGATGCATCGTATAGGGTTTTTGAATGACATCTGCTGCGACTTGCTGACTGACAGGCAGACCGCCGACTTCTGAAAAGATGTCGCTCTCCATATGAAACGACTGAATATCCTCCTGTGCTGCCGTCGCCTTTTTTAACAGTTCACTATTCGACAGGTCGTCTTGACTGCATCCGGCAAGACCGACCGAAGAAACCATTGCCAGCGAAAAAAACCATCTTCCCTTCTTCATGTGCGTTCCCTCCTCGTTTACCTGTGTCTACGAGTCGATTTTGGAAAAAGTTTCAAACTGAGTCGGTTACGCTTAGCGCTGATCCGGATAGAGCAACAGCTCAATGGCTTCAGGCCGCATCGGACGACCGAAATAATAACCTTGCATCCGTGTACACTTCAAGCGATTCAAGACGTTGACTTGTTCGAGCGTCTCGACCCCTTCCGCGATGACTGCTACATCCAGCGATTTTGCTAAATGAATGATGGAGGAAATCATCGCATACCCACTCGTCTCGATATTGATTTTTTTAACAAATTCACGCGGAATCTTTAACGTATCAATCGGGAAATCGACGAGACGGGATAATGAGGAATAGCCTGTCCCGAAATCATCAATCGAAATCGTGAACCCCAGCTCTTTCAAACGATGCATCGTCTTGACCGTAACCTCGATGTCTTCGACTGCCGATACCTCCGTGATTTCTAAATCGATTCGCCTCGGGTCGACGTCTGTTTCTGCTAAAAGTTGCATCAACGTCAGGACGAACGTTGGGTGATGGAACTGTTGCATCGAGACATTCAGACCGACCTTCAACTCGATTCCTTTATCCTCCCAGCGTTTCGCCTGCAAAAAGCCTGCACGTAAAACCCATTCGCCAAGACGAATGATCATCCCCGCTTCTTCCGCGAGGGGAATGAAATCGTTCGGTGAAATCATTCCGAGCTCCGGATGATTCCAGCGGACCAACCCCTCGACACCGACCATCTGATACGTGATCGTGTCGACTTGAGGTTGATAATACAAGACGAGTCGATTCGTCTCAATCGCATGGGGAAGCTCCGACTCAAGTCGTAGCCGGTATGACGCCGCTTCCGCAATATCATCAAAGAAGACGACCGTTTTTCCGCCTTTTGCCTTTGCCTGATACATCGCTAAATCCGCTTGTTTTAATAACGTCACGACATGTTTCGGTTCCGTTCTTTGATGGCGAACTACTCCGATGCTCGGGCTCGAGACGACTTCAAGTCCTTCAATATTGTACGGGATGCTCAACTGGTTAAGAAGGCGCTCGGTCCGGGTTCTCGCCCCTTCTTCCGACACGATATGACGGAGAATGACCGTGAATTCATCGCCCCCTTGTCGGGCGACGACATCTTCGATTTCTGTCGCGCGGCGTAAGCGTTCTGCGACTTGAATCAGCAATTGATCGCCGATGTGATGTCCAAACGAGTCATTCACGAGTTTAAAATCGTTTAAGTCGATGAAGCAGAGAATGATCGTTTCTTGACTTTGTTCTTGCTCGACTAAATGGTGTAACATCTCTTCGAAGTACTTTCGATTGACCGCTTTCGTCAAGTGGTCATAGTACGCAAGCTGATGGATTTTCAATTCATTTTTCCGCATGTCTGTGATGTCACGACCGATGCCGAACAAACCAACAAGTCGTTTTCGGACACGAATCGGAATTGTCGTCACGCTGAGCAGGACATTGTTGCCACCTTCCTTTCGAAACACCGTCTCGAATTGTTCAGCGCTCATCTTATCTTGATCCGCCATGGCAGAAGTCCCTTGTCCAAGCAATTGATCGTACGACCGACCAATCAACTCGCTCTCACAATGTTCCGTCAGTTTTTCGAATGATGGGTTCGCACTTTCAATTTGTCCTTTCAAATCAAGAGAATAAACGGCATCCGGATGATACGTAAAGAGTGATTCATAACGTTCCTTACTCTCTTCCAACTCATCCGCCTTATGGTGGATTTCTTGAATCAATTGATGGTTACTTAAAATAATTAAAATTTGCCGGACTAAAATTAAGAGAATCGTCACCCCGCAACCAATCATCAATCCATTTAAGGCATCTCCCCGTTGCGCATAAAACAGCATTGTTGAGAACAATAGAAGTACGAGGAAATACGGTAAAAACAATCGCCCGAGATGCAAGGATTGCCTTTCTTCCTGATCGACTCGGATATGTTCCATCGTCACTTCTCCCGCATGACCGGAAATCGCGACTAACAATAAACTTAAAATGAATAACGGATCAATCGCTGCGGTGTTCTCATACCCATGGATGGTCGTCATATATAGAAAAAGGGTATCGGCGATAATCTGAATTAATATTCCGATTAACAAAAAGGAGAAACAGGTCGGTCGTGTGACAGTTTGTCGTTTTTCGATTAAGAAGTAGATGCTGATGACACAAAACAGCAATACGACATCATTCATCGGATACGCGAACGCGACGAAGTTTTCCGCTGTCGACGCTTGCCCATCCGCTAAAGAAGGACGAACCAAGAAAAACCAGCTGTATGTCACAGCGACAGTCATGACGATTAAAATATCAAACACGAATCGAATCAATTGATGTTTCGTCACGTATTTTCGAATCAAATGAAGAAATGCCATAAAGAAAAAGAACGATTGCAACATATAAAAAGGGTCCGGCAGACCGGGAAAAGGAACGGCAACCTGTTGGATATTTTCATAAGACATCCAAATCAGTTCCGCAATCAGATAACTTCCTGTTCCGAAAGCAAGATAGAGAAAAAACCGGCCTTGGTCCCGGCCATTCGTTCGATATGTGTGCAGTAAGAATAATGTTGCAGCTATACAGCCTATGATAGAAAAAATGTTATTTCCCCACGATGCCAGTTCCGGTCGATCGGCATAAAACCAGATCCAACTATAATAGCTCAAACTAAATAAAAGAACGCCGTATACGTAATGAATCCGCTTCATGTTCATTCGCCCCCCTTTCTTCCAAACCTCTAAGTTTTCCGTACTTTTATTATTATACGGTGGTTATACCATCCCGTGTATCCGTGACCATGAATTATTGATAAAAACCAAAAAAATTTCTATCGCATGTAAGAGGGGCGCGACCTCAAAAAGGAATCGCTCATTTTCCACGCGCTTTCCTGCAGGAGTCGCGTGAAACGAGTGATTCCTTTTGAACGATCTAACAGGTGGCGGATTGACTTTTACGTCTGTCCCCGTTTTACATCCGATAGAGAAACATTACTGAAAGCTGCGTAACAAGTTCGCCATCTCGATGGCAGAGACCGCCGACTCATACCCTTTGTTCCCTGCTTTCGTGCCGGCCCGTTCGACCGCTTGTTCAATCGAGTCCGTCGTCAATACACCGAAGATGATCGGAACACCCGTCTCACGCGACGCACCGGCAACACCTTTCGCGACTTCATTGCAGACATAATCGTAATGCGACGTCGCACCGCGGATGACGGCACCGAGTGTGATGATGGCATCATACTTACCGCTTTTCGCCAGTTTCTCCGCGACGAGCGGAATCTCGAATGCGCCCGGCACCCACGCCGTATCGACGCTATCCGCTTCGACACCGTGACGACGGAAGGCATCGTTTGCTCCTCCGACTAATTTAGAAGTGATCAATTCATTAAAACGTGCTGCGACGATCGCAACCCGGAGTCCTTCGCCCGTTAAAAATCCTTCGTATACCATCTTATTTTCCTCCTTCGAGATCGAGCAGATGCCCGAGCTTCGTCTGTTTGGTTTTGAGATACTGGTGGTTTTCTAAACTTGCCGGTACTTCATGCGGAACCCGCTCAAGCACAGTGATGCCGTACGTTTCGAGCGCTTGCTGTTTATCCGGGTTATTCGTCATCAAACGGATTTTCGTGACACCGAGGTCCTGAAGCATCGCTGCTGCGACGGCGTAGTCGCGTAAGTCGGCTGCGAATCCGAGCGCATGGTTCGCCTCGACCGTATCGAGTCCTTGTTCTTGGAGCTCATAGGCTTTCAGCTTCGCCATCAGACCAATCCCCCGACCTTCTTGCCGCAAGTAGAGGACAGCGCCGCCTTCTTGTTCAATCCGGTCGAGCGCCGCGTCGAGTTGCGGACCGCAGTCACACCGTTTTGATCCGAAGACGTCACCCGTCAGACATTCGGAATGAACCCGGACGAGCATCCCGTCTTCTGCTTCACCTGATAGCACCGTGACATGTTCCTTGGCGTCAGGTGTCGTATAACCAAGCATCCGAAACGCCCCGTGCGTCGTCGGTAACAAGACTTCCGCTTCACGGCGGACAGAGCGCTCGAGATAGCGGACGAGAGCATCGATCGTAATCATTTTTAAATCATGTTCTGCTTTATACGTCACTAAATCATCAACCCGTGCCATCGTCCCGTCGTCTAAAATGATTTCACAGATGACGGCCGCTTCGGCGCTTCCCGCGAGCCGTGCCAAATCAATCCCTGCTTCCGTATGACCACGCCGGACGCGTACGCCGCCTTCGTTTGCGATCAACGGAAAGATGTGTCCGGGACGCTTGAACTGCTTTGGACCATCCGTCAACATCCGCTGAATCGTCATTGCCCGTTCCGCTGCACTGATGCCGGTTTTCGCATCTTCATGATCAATGCTGATCGTAAAAGCCGTTCCGTGCGGATCCGTGTTGACATCTGTCATCGGCCGGAGTTCGAGTCGTGTTGCGATATCCGGACTGACCGGGACACAGACGAGTCCTTTGCCGTAAGTGATCATGAAGTTAATCATCTCGGGTGTCGCATGTTCCGCAAGTAACACGAGATCCCCTTCGTTCTCACGGTTTTCATCGTCACAGACGATAATCGGTCGTCCGCGTTTTAAGTCATCCACTGCTTCTTCAATCGAATCAAATCCGTTCATCATACTTCGCCTCCTAAAAATGCCGACCAGTCCGTCTTCGCATCCTTCTGCGTAAAGTGATAGAGATGTTTCGCCATCAAGTCACATTCGATATTGACGAGGGCACCCGTCTGCAAGCGATCGAACGTCGTGACTTGGCGTGAATGGGGAATCAATGAAATCGTCACCGCGTCGTTTCCGACATGTTGCAGCGTCAGGCTCGTCCCATTAATCGCAATCGATCCTTTCGGAATACAGTACTTGCTCCAGTCGCCTGCCTCAAAACGGTATTCCATCGCTTCACCGTCCGGTCGCCGGCTGAGAAACCGAGCCGTTCCGTCGATATGACCGCTGACGAAGTGACCGCCGAACCGTCCATTCGCCGGCATCGCGCGTTCGAGTTGAACGGCTGCTCCGACCCGTAACGTCTGCAGCGACGTCGCTCGGATCGTCTCATGGACGGCATCGGCCGTGAATCCGCTCTTCGTCATCGCCGTCACCGTCAAACAAATCCCATCAACGGCAATGCTGTCGCCAATCTTTGTTCCATCAAGCACTGCTGTCGCTTCAATTTCGAGCGCCAGCCCGTTCGGACGGGGGACTTTCCGTTTTATTGTGCCGAGTTCTTCAATCAATCCGGTAAACATGTCATCCTCTCCTTTCGTACATACTGGAGATGGACGTCTTGTCCGATTTGGTTCATTTTCACTAAATCAAAACGGTCTTCGATGTCCTGTTCCGTCGTCAGAGACTTGGTCCCACTGAAGAGGGACGGTGCCTGATAGAGTTCGATCGTATCCACGAGATCCGCTTCTAAAAATGCGGATTGAATCGTGGGACCGCCTTCAATCAACAGACTGCGAATACCTTGTTCATATAAAAGTTCGAGGATTTGGTCCGGTGTCGCATACGTCCCGACGAAAACCGTCACGTTCGCCCGTTCGCTTGTTCGTGGCTGTTCCGTCAGCCAGTACGTCGGATTCAAGCCATCGTTTAAGACTTGGAATGTTTCAGTCAGGCGCCCGCGGCGATCGACAATGACACGGACCGGTTCGATGCCGGTCGAACTGCGCAACGTCAGTGCCGGGTCATCGATGATCACCGTGTCGCTTCCGACGAGAATCGCGTCGTGTATCCCGCGTAACTGCCGTCCGTCAGCACGTGCCGCTTCCGAAGTGATAAAGCGTTGTTCACCCGTCGCAATCGTCCCGTTCATCGTTTGGGCGACTTTCACTGTGACATGCGGACGTTTTCGTTCAATCGCCGTCCAAAATGGTTCATACAGTGCCACTGCCTCGTCTTTTAGTAGACCGACTTCGACGTCAATCCCCGCCTGACGGAGACGTGTGATACCGCTTCCTGCGACGAGCGCGTGGCGGTCCTCTGTCGCGATAAAAACACGATTGATTCCTGCTTCGAGGATTGCTTCCGTACACGGCGGTGTTTTGCCGTGATGATTGCACGGTTCGAGTGTCACGTAGAGATCGGCTCCGCGTGCTGCTTCACCTGCCATGAGGAGCGCTTCGACTTCGGCATGGGGTCCTCCCGCATAACGGTGGGCCCCAAAACCAACAATCCGCCCCTGTTTGACGATGACGCAGCCGACACTCGGATTCGGGCTCGTTTGACCGTTTAACATGTGTGCTAGTTGCATCGCATAACTCATGAATGTTTCCATTTTTTCCGCTCCTTTCAATAAAAAAGACGCCTCCTGTAAAAGGGGCGTCGTGATTGAAGGATTGACGAAATAAGCGTCTCGCGTTTCTGTTTTTACACATACAGAAACAGACCTTTCCCTGAAAACATTTTTTCAGAAAATGGCAGCAAGCGCATTGTTTCGTCCTTCTCCCATCCGGACTTTACCGTCGGCCCTGGAGTCTCACCAAGTCAGCCACAGTGCGTACACTGCAGGTCGCGGGCTCATCGATTTATCAATCGCATCACCGCCGGTTGGGATTTTCACCCTACCCCGAAGAACTGGTTATTGAGTTATACAGCTCAAGACTAGCACAGGTCATTCTAAAATACAAAATGAATTGTATTTCATTCTCTTTTTTTAGGAAAACATCAAAAAAAGGACCCTTCTCTTAAAAGAAAAGGATCCTTCCATCTGCACTAAGGCAGAATCCGCTCCGCTCATCTTTCAGACAAACGTCTGACGGAATTGGCACAGTACGACGTAAGAAGTCTGTTGCCGAGGTTTCGTAGGGCCAGTCCCTCCACCTCTCTCGATAAGTGCTACGGTATGAAGTTCATATGTGTGATGTTTCAAGTCGTTCTTATGTCGTGAATCTAATGCTTACACTACGGGGATTCCTTTCTCAAGTCAACCATATTTTCAAAATTAAACCAAATTACCCAGTTTATCAATTTCGACTTCTTTTTGACGTCTTGACAACGTATTTCAATCAATGCTATCCTCTTCACAATGATTATTCCGACAATTCCTATACGATATATCAAGAGTGGGCGAGAGATCTGGCTCTACGAACCCACGGCAACCTGCAACATGCAAGGTGCTCCGACCAGCAAAGCCGATGCTTTGGATGATACTTACGAGAATCTCGTAGTGCGCCTAAAGCACTACGAGTTTTTTAATAGAAGGAGGAACCCTTTATGAATTCATCATCACCCGTCCTGTTTGGCGCAGAAGCTTTTTTGATTGAACGAGGTCCAATCGGTATTTTACTGTCTCACGGTTTTAACGCAACCCCTCAAAGCGTCCGTACTGTCGGAGAGCAGTTTGCCGCCCAAGGGTTTACCGTGTATGCCCCGCGTCTCGACGGACACGGGACGAGCATCCGTGATTTCGAAGCGTCGACTGCTGAAGATTGGAAACAAAGCCTCCGCCAAGGGTTCGACGTCTTAACCAATCATTGTTCGTCCATTTTCATCGCCGGACAATCGATGGGTGCGACACTTGCCCTTGCACTCGTCGCGGAAGGATTACCTGCTGACGGATTGATTACGATCAATGCAGCGTTAGCGATTCCTGCCTATGAAGCATTATCTTTTGAAGACTGTCCACGCTACTTAAAAGAAAGTACCCCAGACATTAAACGTGAAGCGTTTGAAATCATCTATGACCAAGTCCCTGTCGTCTGCGCATCGGAACTTTTGACCTTGATTGACCAGACACGTCCACTCTTACCAGCCATCGAGATTCCAACACTTATTTTATATTCTGCCGAAGACCATGTCGTCCCGCCTGAAAGTTCGGATTACCTTTATCAAGTCATCGGTTCGACGGACAAACGGAGCTATTGCCTGCTTGACTCCTATCATGTCGCGACCCTCGATTATGATCAAGAAACGATTGTCCGCGAGGCAACACACTTTGTACACCAATATAGTCGTTTGACCCACACCGGTTGATGTCTTTCCTGCGCAAAAGCAAGGGATGAAGACTGTTTCGATGCGTGTTTCAAGCATCGACTAAGCCGTCCAGAACAATATGAATGCGCAAAAAAAATGGCCGATGCTCCCTTGAAACGATGGGAGTATCGGCCATTTGATTGATGTGGTCCTGACTGATGAATCAGTCCTTCGTTTACTTCATCAGTTCTGTTGCTGTTTCTTCCATTGTTGCAGGGCTTGCGATTTCCCCGGCACTTCATGGCAGTGGCGGCAACGCGGCTCATACGACTCTGACGCGCCGACTAAAATGATTGGATCATTGTAGTTGGCAGGTCGACCGTCGATTAAACGTTGCGTCCGCGATGCCGGGTCACCGCACGACAGGCAGATCGCCTGCAGTTTCGTGACGAACTCTGCCCGTGCGAGAAGTTCCGGCATCTTACCGAATGGTTCCGCCCGGAAGTCTTGATCGAGTCCGGCACAGATGACACGTTTTCCGTCCTGCGCGAGGGCCTCGATGACATCGACGATTTCATCATCAAAGAACTGAACTTCGTCAATCGCGACCACTTGTGTCTCTTGTGCGACTGCCGCGTACACGTCACGGCTCGTCGCCATCGGTACCGCGATGACAGAGTTGCCGACGTGCGAGACGACATGTTCTTCATGATAACGGTCGTCGATTGCCGGTTTAAACACTTGGACCGGCAACTTCCCGTACTGAGCCCGGCGAACGCGTCGAATCAATTCTTCCGACTTACCAGAGAACATACTTCCGCAAATCACTTCAATCCAACCATACTGATTTATTACATGCATCATTGCAGACACCGTCCTCTAAAATTAGTCACTTTAACGAGTATAGCCCGAATCGAATATAAGGAAAAGAGTTGACTTCTCGAAATCAAAAATCCATCCGTTCATTCCCATGATTCCCCACCTTGTCGTTTTAACCAGTCCTCATTTCCTGTACACTATAGAAGAAGAATTTATGAAGGAAGGTGTTCCCGATCCATCACATATTACATGAAGTGCTTCATCAATATGGTTCATTCGGACTTGCGATCCTTCTAGCCGGGGGGATCATCGGGCTTCCTGTTCCGGATGAAACGTTACTGATCATGTCCGGTTTTTGGATGCATCAAGGCAATTTACCCTTAATCGGAACGATTCTCGCCGCTTACGCCGGAAGCTGTATCGGGATGACGATCAGCTACCTGCTTGGTCTGAAACTCGGAATGCCGTTGCTTCATCGAATCGGACCGAAGTTTCGCATTTCTGAAAAACACATTGTCACGGCAGAAGCCGGCTTTCTTCGTTACGGCAAGTCGGTCTTGATTATCGGTTACTACATACCTGGCCTTCGCCAACTGTCCGCTTTTTTTGCCGGTGTTTCGAAGATGCCGTTTCGGGTTTTCGCCGTCTATGCGTATACCGGGGCTTTGATTTGGATTAGTGTCTTTCTCGGCGCAGGTTTTTTCCTCGGCCGACATTTTTCCTTCAGTCGTCTCTTCGAACAATTCGCGACAAATCCTGACTTGCTCCCGTATATCACCGGCATTGCCGGCGCAATCGGCTCATCGTTCGTGTTGAAGACTTACCTGACCTATCGCGCCCAGTTCAGTCTATACAAAAACAGCCTGCTCCAGTGATGGAGACAGGCTGTTTTTTAATGGATAGGTCGCAATTACTTGCGGCCGTATTTTTTGTTGAAGCGATCGACACGACCGTCTGCAGCGTTGAACTTTTGACGACCAGTGTAGAATGGGTGCGAGTCCGAAGACACATCCACGCGGATGAGTGGGTACTCGTTTCCATCTTCCCAAGTGATTGTTTCGTTCGAAGAACGAGTAGAACCAGTTAAGAATTTGTACTCAGTAGTTGAATCCATAAATACAACTTTGTTGTAGTTTGGGTGAATTCCTTGTTTCATGGTTGATTTCTCTCCTTCCGCCCTGGTTCATTTGCTGAGCCAGAGTAAGTTACCTTCCTATACTAAACGATTTTTCATCGTCTCGCAATACCTATTTTCAAGTCGGTGTATCTGTTTTGATCGTCCGTGGTTTAGCTGCTGCCCGGCGAATCGGCTTCTTCTTTTCCTTCAACAGTTCAACGAAGAATTCTTCATTATTTTTCGTATCCTTAATCTTGCGCAAGAAACTGTCGACGAACTCGTTTGATTCATTCATCGTCCGACGAATCGTCCACAACGCATCGAGTTGATCTTTCGGTAGGAGCAACTCTTCTTTCCGTGTGCCGGATTTCCGGATATCGATCGCCGGGAAGATGCGACGCTCTGATAGTTTCCGGTCAAGATGAAGCTCCATGTTGCCGGTCCCTTTAAATTCTTCATAGATGACGTCGTCCATCCGTGAACCGGTCTCAACGAGTGCTGTCGCGAGAATCGTCAAACTGCCGCCATGTTCGATGTTGCGTGCTGCTCCGAAGAAACGTTTCGGTTTATGGAAAGCAGCCGGGTCAATCCCCCCTGATAAGGTCCGTCCGCTTTGCGGGACGGTCAGGTTATAGGCACGCGTCAGACGTGTGATCGAATCCATCAAGATGACGACATCTTTTTTATGCTCGACGAGACGCATCGCCCGCTCGAGGACGAGTTCTGAAATCCGGACGTGATTATCCGGTGTCTCATCAAACGTCGAACTGACGACGTCTGCTCCCGGTACGGAACGTTCGATATCCGTCACTTCCTCCGGTCGTTCATCAATCAAAAGAATGATTAACTCAACATCCGGATGATTGACTTGAATCGAATTCGCAATCTCTTTTAACAAGGACGTCTTCCCCGCCTTCGGTGGTGCGACAATCAATCCGCGTTGCCCGAATCCGACCGGCGCAATCATGTCCATGACACGAACCGACAGATGACGCGGTTCTGTTTCAAGACGCATTAAACGATCGGGGTAGATCGGTGTCAGCGCAGGGAAGAACAAACGGTTTCGGGCCGTGTCCGGCGCTTCTCCATTCACTGCTTCAACGCTCAATAAACCTTGGAAACGTTCATTTTCCTTCGGTGGACGGACTTTTCCTGTGACGACATCTCCATTACGAAGATTAAAACGACGAATTTGTGAAGCGGCGATGTAGATATCTTCAGAGGATTGTGAGTAGTTGATGGGACGAAGGAAGCCGAAACCACCATCGTTTTGCATCTGTGGATTGCCGGGGATGACTTCAAGCACCCCTTCGAGGAAGTAGAGACCGGTTGATTCTGCTTGTGCTTTTAAAATCTTGAACATTAACTCACGCTTCCGCGCTTCCCGGTATTGCGGAACATTTTTTACTTTCGCAATTTCATATAGATCCTTCAATGTCAGATTACCGAGTTGGGCAAGTGTATAGGAACGTTCTGGTTTATCGGTTTTTTCAGTTGGCATATGCATTCACCTATTCTTTATAAATTCAACAGCAAAGTTCTGTAACGTATTTAATGATAAAGCAAAAAAATCTTTTGTGAATTAAAGGTATCACATATCTACCACTTTCGTCGTGATTTAGCGAATGGAAATTTCTTCTTTGTAATATTCCACGATATTATTGCAGTTATATTACAGAAAAGCGGTATTTTGTAGCGGAACTGAAAAAACGTTTTCACACGACCGCATGCTAAGATATTCCTGCAGAGAAAAACTTACAAAGTCGTAAGGATGACTGCCTAAACAAACACTCAATGATTTCATTATATAACTCGGTCACATAAATTTTAATTAAAATGGAGGAATTCACATATGAAACGTTTTCTAGCATCGGTCGCGACAGCCGCATTAGTGGTTTCAGGTTTTGCGTCAGTGGGAACAGGTAAAGTTGAAGCTGCTACAATTACTAAAGTCAAAATCATGGATAACGGATTACGCGTTCGTTCAGGTGCCTCTACAAAATCTTCAATCGTCGGTAAAGTTAACGCAGGTCAAACATTCCGTTATAAAGGAAAGTCAGGTAGCTGGACGAAGATTTATTACGGTGGGAAAACACGTTACGTGTACACGAAGTATACAAAAACATACAAGAAAAAAACAACAACTTCAACAGCTAAGAAAACAACGACTTCTTCTTCAACACGTACAAAGATCTTAAGCGAAGCAGCAAAACATAAAGGTACGCCTTACGTCTGGGGCGGTACAACAACACGCGGTTTTGATTGCTCTGGTTTCACAAGCTACGTTTATAAGAAAGCAGCTGGAAAAACACTTCCACGCTCGTCTTCTTCACAATACTCTTCATCTAAGAAAGTCAGCGTCTCAAGCGTTCAACCGGGAGATCTCGTCTTCTTCTCACACGGTAGCGGCATCCAACACGTTGGTATCGCGACAAGCAAGACAAGCATGGTCAACTCGGAAACGGGTGGCGTTAAATACTCAAGCTTCAAATCAGGATACTGGGGTTCACGTCTCGTCGGAGCCGGTTCTTACCTTTAATCCAAACACGATCGACCAAGCGGTTGAGCATCGGCTCAATCGCTTTTTTGTTTGTTCTGCGCTATCGTCTAGTTAATACCCTTTTTCTATCAATTCAATCCACGAAACAGGAGCGTGATCCTATGAACGTATTGATTACAGGAGCCTCAGCAGGCATCGGTCGCGAGCTCGCACGGTTACATGGCATGCAAGGAGATCATCTGCTGCTCGTCGGGCGCAATGCCGAAAAACTGTTCGAGACGAAGTATCTCGTCGAACAAGAAGGAGGAACGGCTGATGTCTTTCCTTACGACATCGGACAGCCCCTCCACATCGAAGCCCTCCTTCGGGCGACAAAAGATGATTCGGTCGATCTCTTAATCAACAATGCCGGTTTCGGATTATTTGGTGAGTTTCTCGAAACCGAACTTTCACGCGAACTGAACATGATTGATGTCAACATCCGGGCCCTGACTCATCTGACAAAAGCTTATGCACAGCGGATGCGGGACCAAGGTATACAAGGTCGGATCGTACAGATCGCTTCGACGGCAGCATTTCAAGCCGGTCCGTTCCTAGCCGTCTATTATGCAACAAAAGCCTACGTCTTAAGTTTTTCCGAAGCTTTAGCAGAGGAACTCGCGCCTTACGGCATTCAAGTCACGGCGGTTTGTCCCGGTGCGACCCATACCGATTTCGAAGCGACGGCCGGCCTGTCTGCTTCCCGTTTGTTTAAACGCCCCGGCATCATGGATGCGCCAACCGTCGCTAAGCTATCCTTCGATGGATACATGCAAGGCAAGACGCTGGTGATTCCTGGTGCAAGCAATGCCTTCTATGTTTTCCTGACGCGGCTCTTACCACGTCAAACACTCACAAAGATGAGCGCTTCCGTCCAAGCACCGTTGAAAGAATAGTTGGTTCACAAAAGAAAAAGACCTTTCCGAAAAAATCGGAAAGGTCTTTCAGCGTATAGACAAACTATTAAAAAGCGTAAACATCATATGGTATCGAGATGCAATCCGTTCGCGCTTCCCTGTCTCGCCTCGTCTTCAAAGCGGCAATCGGTCACGCCGCTACAGCAAAGCTGCAGGGTCGCGACCGATTGCTTTTCGCGGTTCTAAGCGATTCGAAACGGATTGCGCTCTAAAACGTCTCCATGCCCGGCTTTTTGGTCACGGTATTAGCTAAAAAGCGTCATATTTCGTTGACTCCTACGGGAAAAAGTGCGTTTTTAACGCACGTTCAGAGGCAGGCAAGACCCTGCTCGTTGTCCGTAAGGACCAAGGAGCAACGGCTTGCGCCTCGCCCGAGGAAAGCAACGAATAAAGACGCTTTTTTTCATGATAGCACTTTGTCTACAGTCTGAAAGACCTTTCCGAAAAAATCGGAAAGGTCTTTCTTTGTTTTGCTCAGTTTCATGCATTACTTAATGACGAGCTTCGGTTTCTTTTTGAACGAGTGATGTCCTTCGACGAAACGAACGGTTCCTGATTTTGCGCGCATGACGACAGAGTGCGTTTGTCCACCTTGTCCGGAGAACTGAACACCTTTCATCAGCTCACTGTCCGTTACGCCCGTTGCAGCAAAGATACAGTCATCTCCTGAAACAAGATCGTCCATCATGAGGATTCTTGACGGATCTTCAATCCCCATCTTTTTACAGCGTGCGACTTCCGCCTCGTCTGCCGGAAGCAGACGGCCTTGGAGTTCACCGCCGAGACACTTAAGTGCAACGGCTGCAAGCACACCTTCAGGCGCTCCGCCTGAACCGAGCAGTAAATCAATCCCTGTATGCGGGAATGCGGTATTGATTGCCGCTGCGACATCGCCGTCGCCAATCAAGCGAATCCGTGCTCCCGTTGCCCGAATCCGTTGAATGACTTCTTCATGACGTTCACGATCAAGAATCGAGACGACGACGTCTTCGATGTCTTTATTTTTAGCTTTCGCGACAGCGGCGATGTTTTCTTCAATCGTCGCATCTAAGCTGACGTGACCTGCCGCTTCCGGACCGACAGCAATTTTATCCATATACATGTCCGGTGCATGGAGCAAATCGCCGGCATCTGCAACAGCGAGTACGGCAAGCGCACCCCATGTTCCTTTTGCGACGATGTTCGTTCCTTCAAGCGGGTCGACGGCAACATCGAGTCGTGGGCCATATCCATTTCCAAGCTTTTCTCCAATGTAGAGCATCGGTGCTTCATCCATCTCACCTTCGCCAATGACGACCGTTCCCTTCATCGGGATCGTATCGAAGACATCACGCATTGCGCTCGTCGCCGCGTCATCTGCCTCATTCTTCAAACCTTTCCCCATCCAGCGGGCAGAGGCAAGTGCCGCCGCCTCTGTTACGCGTACAAGTTCCATTGATAGACTTCTTTCCATGTGTATGTCCCCTCTCTTTTGCTAAAAATCGGTCAGACCGTTTCGCGCCATACGAGGGCCCCGAGCCCTTTTAACTTTTCATCGAACCGTTCATAACTTTGATCGATGAGTTCAGCATGATGCAACAACGTTTCGCCTGAAGCGAGCATTCCACTTAGAACGAGTGCTGCCGCGCCACGCGGATCTTTCGCCTCGAGTTCTGCCCCAAACAACGTTTCACCACCGCGGATGATGATGGAAGCAGCATCTTCATGCGTAATCCGTGCACTCAGGCGACGCATTTCTTGGACGTGACGGAAACGTTGGGGGTACAGCTTATCAACAACGATGCTCGCACCCTTCGCTTGCAGAAGCGCCGCTGAGATGATTGGTTGCATGTCACTCGGAAACCCACCGTAATGGAAAACCCTGATATCGACCGGTTTCATTTCCCCGATTGAAGCCGTGACTGCATCGTCTGCGACTTCAACCTTCGCACCGAACCGTTCGAGCTTTTGAATGATGCTTTCAAGATGTAACGGAATGACGTTGTCGACCGTGACGCGTCCAAGGACGGCGCCCATCGTCAGAAACGTTCCCGCCTCCATCCGGTCAGGAATCAGTGTATGGCGACAGCCTTGAAGCGATTTAATCCCTTTGATGCGAATTTCATCGGTCCCTGCACCTTTGACACTCGCTCCCATGTTCGTAAGCATCGTACTGACATCGATCACTTCCGGATCATAGGCGGCATTTTCAATCACTGTCGTTCCTTCAGCCATGACGGCGACGAGTAACGCACTGATTGTCGCACCGAAGGAAGGTAAATCAAGATAGATGCGGTTACCCTTCAACTCTTCGACACGCATGTAGTAAACACCTTGTTCGTTTCGCATCGAAACACCGAGACGCTCGAGTGCTTTAATGTGTAAATCAATCGGTCGAGGACCGATGGCATAGCCACCGGGTAAACCGACGACCCCCTGTTTAAATCGCGCTGCAAGAATGCTCATGAGGTAGATTGATCCACGTAATTTCCGTGTCTCCGCTCCCGTCAAAGGCATTGGTTCGACTTGACTCGGGTCAATCGTCACCATATCGCCTTGACGTGTCACGACGGCTCCAAGCGTCTCCATGATTTGGATCATCGTCGTAACGTCGCCAATGTCCGGCACACCCTCAAGTACGACTTGCTGATCCGTCAAGAGTGCGGCCGCGAGGCATGGAATCGCACTTTGTTTCGAACCGCTGATCAAGACCGTTCCTTCAAGGCGTTGTTGCCCTACGATATGCAAAATGTCCACTATCCATCAACCTTTCTTCACCATCTATTATTGCTGGGCTTTTTCCCAGTCCGCGAGAAACTTCTCGATTCCTTGAGTCGTCAATGGGTGGTGTGTCAACGACTCAATGACGTTGAACGGAATCGTCGCGATATCTGCACCTGCAAGTGCTGCATTCGTGACATGAATCGGATTACGAATCGATGCTGCAATGATTTGTGTCGGAATATCATGGACAACGAAGATTTGCGCAATCGTTTCGACGAGTCCCATTCCATCTTGCCCGATGTCATCGAGACGCCCGAGGAACGGCGAAACGTATGTCGCTCCAGCACGTGCTGCGAGAAGTGCCTGGTTCGGATTGAAAATCAATGTCACGTTCGTCGTAATTTTTTCTTTTGACAATGCTGCAACTGCTTCAAGACCAGCAGGTGTCATCGGAACCTTTACCGTAATGTTCGGTGCGATTTGTGCGAGTTCCTTCCCTTCACGAATCATTCCTTCTGCATCGAGTGCGATGACTTCCGCACTGACGGATACATCCCCGACGATTTCACAAATCTCACGGAGACGTGTATGGAAGTCGACGCCTTCTTTTGCGACGAGTGATGGATTTGTTGTAACCCCATCTAAAATCCCCATTTTATGTGCTTTTTTAATATCCTCTACGTTCGCTGTGTCGATAAAAAATCTCATTTTAATCCTTCCCCTTTCATCCCTTAAAGTATTCCCTTGAAATCGCTTACTGTTCCATTATAAATTTTTTTCGCTCGAAGTCCTAACGTTTTCCAAAAACAGTTTGCTTTCTAGATGAAAAAAAATGCGATAGACCGGAGTCTACCGCATTTTAAAGGATAAAAATTATGCTTTGTTGCTTGAACCAAACTCACGCATCTTACCGATGACTGTTTGTTTGATTGCTTCGCGACCTGGTGCGATGAATACGCGTGGGTCATATGCTTCTGGTTTCTCAGCCAATACTTCACGAACGACTTTCGCGAATGAGATTTGGTTCTCTGTGTTGACGTTGATTTTAGAAGTACCGAGCGAAATCGCTTTTTCGATATCGTGTGTCGGGATTCCTGTACCACCGTGAAGAACGAGTGGAAGGTCTGTTGCGTTACGGATTTCTTCCATTTCAGCGAAACCAAGGTTTGGTTCACCTTTGTAAGGACCGTGTACAGAACCGAGTGCTGGAGCGAGCGTGTCGATTCCTGTTTCTTTAACGATGCGAACGCACTCGTCAAGTTTCGCGTACATAACGTCACCGATGACGTCGTCTTCTTGTCCACCGACAGTTCCAACTTCTGCTTCAACAGAAACACCTTTAGCATGTGCATACTCAACAACTGCTTTAGTTGTTTCGATGTTTGTGTCGATTGGGCTGTGTGAATCATCGATCATTACAGATGTAAATCCAGCGTCGATCGCTTCTTTACATTTTTCAATGCTTGAACCGTGGTCGAGGTGAATCGCAACAGGAACTGTTACTTTCATGTCGTGAACGAGACCTTCTACCATTTTAACAACCGTGTAGAATCCGCCCATGTGACGTGCTGCACCTTCAGATACACCAAGGATAACTGGTGACTGCTCTTCTTGAGCCGCACCGAGAATCGCTTGTGTCCACTCGAGGTTGTTGATGTTGAATTGACCTACTGCATACTTACCTTCGAGCGCTTTGTTTAACATGTCTGTCATAGATACTAATGGCATAATGACATCCTCCTCTGTTTTGATCGCTGCTTACACGGAATCGTGTAATTTCAGACTGATTATAACATACTGATTCGCTTGAACGTACAGCATTTCGCTCTGTTTTCAGGTTTGTGACGACGACGTGAAGGATTAACCGCTTACATCGCTCGAAATCTGCACAGTCACTTCTTTTTTCAGTTCAAAGATATCAAACGGCTTTCCGAAGAAGGCGACGACACCGAGTCGTTTCGCTTCTTCCATCGCTTCTTTTTCACTGAGCGCCGTCATTAAAATCGTCCGGATCGGACGTCCGATTTGGTCTTGATGACGCAACACTTCAATCCCTGTTTTCCCAGGCATGTTGACGTCCATCAGCAGCAGATCGTAATCCGCTTCGCGTAATCGTTCAATCGTCTCGATTCCATCGACCGCTAAATCCGTGATGTACCCTTGCGCCTTGAATAACTGTGCCAATAAATTCCGAATGCCCGGCTCATCTTCCGCGATGAGTAGTCTCCCTTTCATCTTTCACACTCCCCCTCTAGTTATTTCCATTCTACATTAAAGTAAAACTTGCTATATACTGTCTGTGATAGAAATTTAGAGAGGATGTTCACCCATGATGAAAATTTTAGCGACTCAATTCAACGGAAAACTGCAAAGTCTCGTCAAACAAGAGGATGAATTGTTCGATGTCGTCCGTTTGCTGGCTCAAGCGCTCGTCGGAGAGGGTACCGTTTATGTTGATGCTTACGGCGAATTCGAAGGTCTTTATCCGATGTTGTCCGAAGGTCCGGACCAAATGAAACGTGTCTCACAGATTAAAAATCATAAAACACTCCATGCCGTCGACCGGATTCTCATATTTACACCGGATACGGAACGCCCCGACTTCCAAGCATCACTCGCCCGCTATGACTCGTGGCATACACCGTATGCAATTGTCACGCTTGGAGATGTAACAGAGACGCTCGAGCGCTCCATCGCACCACTCGCCTTAAAATTCAATAAAGGGTTGCTCCCGGCTGAAGACGGCTCGCGTCACGGGTTGCCAAGTCTTGCCCTCGGAGCTTTCTTGCTGACACATATCTTGACGCAACTGCAAGAGATGACGGAAGAGTGGGCTTGACGCTTTTCTTCTATAATAATGACTGCTGAATCCTAGATACGATCTTTGCAAAAATTTAACCGGGTATCACTCTTTCATGTCGTCCTCTTTCGATGGGTGGCGCACAAAATACATGGTTCCATACAAAACAATTAAAACCGACCGACTCCCCTATTGTTTCAAAAGAGGAATCGATCGGTTTTTCTATGAGCACGGTTTTATGCCGAAGCTTGATCTTCCTGTGCTTTGACTTCTTCTCCATATGAGATTTGATCCTGCATTCGAACGAAAGGCAAGTAAATCGCAACGGACATAGCGATCGTCGCAATCTGTAAGAGTGCTGCCCGCCATCCTCCTATCAAGAACCCTGAGATGATTGGCGGAGTCGTCCACGGAACTTGCAAGGCATTAAACGGTTCGACCCATCCCCACAAAATCGTGAAATAGACCATGAATGATGCAATCGCCGGAACAATGACGAACGGGATAAACATGACCGGATTGAAGACGATCGGCATCCCAAAGATGACTGGCTCATTGATGTTAAACAGACTCGGTGCAAGTGACAATTTACCGAGCTGCTTCAAGTGAGCTGAACGCGCAACCATAAGCGTGGCGATGATGAAACCAATCGTAATTCCAGTACCTCCAAGTTTCGTAAATACATCAAGAAACTGAATCGTAACGATCTTTGCATTCTCTCCGACGACAAGTTCTTTCCCCGAGTCGATGAGCGCTTGGTTCTGTAATGCATTTGCTGTCAACAATGGTCCCATAATCCCCATGATGATTGCCGCACCATGAATGCCGCACCACCACATAACAGACATCAAGACCATGATGAGCACTGCTCCGGCAAGCGTATCTGTTAAGTTTTGAATCGGTGCTTGAAGCACGTCATAAATGACTTCCGTGAACGTCCGATCAGCGAACGCCTGGAATACCGCAAACGTCACAACTGACAGTGTGATGACAGCTAATCCCGGTACGAGCGCTGAAAACGAATTGGCCACACCTGGTGGGACGCCATCCGGCATTTTGATACTGATTCCACGCTTGATGAACTGCGAATAAACGAACCCGACAACTAATCCAACAAGAATCGCTGCCATGACCCCTTGTCCGCCTGTCCAAACTTTTGGCACGACCCCGTTTACGACTTCTCCTGATTCCGAAAGGACTGAAGCTTGAGTAATGATTAAAAACGAAATAATTGCAAGGATACCAGCCGGCACCCCCTCAATCTTTTCATTTTTGACGTAGGAATAGGCAATCCCGAATACACCAATCAAAGCTAGGATGTCGAATGTCGCTCCAACGACCTGCGTCAGCGGTAACGTCCAATCTGCCCCAAATAACCCTGACATGAAATTTGCCCACCCCGGAATCGGAAGTGCCAAAATCAGTAGGAAAAGTGATCCGATGATAGTCATCGGCATTGTCAAAATAAATCCATCTTTAATAGCGAGAACAGGTTTTGCATTCGCAAAACGAGCAAAAGCTGGTGTGACTTTTTCGAATGCGGTTTCTAGACGGCTCATTCGGAAACCTCCTTATAGGTCTGCAGCGCGCGTGGCGATGATTTCTTGATACCAATGGAACGACTGTTTCTTTTTACGAGCAAGACCATTTGCATGATCGACATAGATGAAGCCGTACTGTTTTTTATAGCCGTTCAGCCAGCTCAGAAGATCAATGACCGACCACGCATAGTAACCCGAGACGTTGATCCCTTCTTGAACGGCATGCTTCACCGCACGTAAATGACCTTCAATGTATTCGATTCGCGGTGTATCTTTGATTTCTTCGCCGACGATTGGATCGACGTCACCAAGTCCGTTCTCTGTGATGTAGATTTTGACATCGCCATAACGGGCTTTTAGCATCCGCATTCCTTCGAGGAAAGCATCCGGTGCAATTTCCCAGCCCCACTTCGTATACACTTTATCATCCATCAAGACCGTCTTGTAAACACCATCGAACGACGGATTCCCAGGGCGACCTGTCGAATTTTCACGTCCGCCTGCCATGACGAGTGCTGTATCATTTTTCATGACACGTTGCGGGCAATAATAATTAAGACCAATGAAATCATTCATCGGAGCTGTCCGTTTGAGCAAGTCGAGCTCCTCTTCCGTCCAGTCAGGAAGAAGATTTTGTTGGTCCAATTGTTTGACGACATATTCCGGATATGTTCCTTTTAAAATTGGATCATAGAACCAGTGTGTCGAAAATTCATTCGCATGCATCTCAGCAAACTTATTATCCGCCTCATTATCGATGCTGAACGCTGGATTAAACACATGTGTGATGCCAATCTCACCTTCATGACCCGCCTGCTTAAAGCTTTCGATCGTGCGCGCATGTGCGACGAAGACGTTATGCGTCGTTTGGAAATACGCCTTTGCATCTCCTTCGATTCCTGGTGGGTGTGCACCTGACAAGTAGCCGAGCGAACAAAAGATGACCGTCTCGTTAAAGGTGATCCAGTTGCGGACGCGATCCCCAAAAGCCTCAAAACAAGTCTCGGCAAAACGGACGAACGCAGCGACCGTCTCCTGACTCCGCCAGCCGCCTCGTTCTTCAAGTACTTGCGGAAGATCCCAGTGGTATAGCGTCACGAATGGTACGATGTTGTGTTTTAAGCACTCGTCGATGACGTTGTTGTAAAACTCTAATCCCTTTTCATTCACTTCCCCCGTGCCATTCGGGAAGATGCGTGGCCAAGAGATGGAGAAACGATATGACTCGAGTCCCATTTCAGCCATCAGTCCGATATCTTCTTTGTAACGGTGATAGTGATCAATCGCGACATCACCGTTTGTATTTTCAAATGTCTTTCCTGGAATTTTCGAGAAGACATCCCAGTTCGAGACACCCTTCCCGTCCTCGTTCCATGCACCTTCGACTTGATAAGAGGCAGAAGCAGCACCAAACAAGAAATTTTTAGGCATTTTCAAAGTCGTCACCCCGTTTATTTATTTGCGAGTTTGATCGCATGGTCCAGTACTTTTGTTCCGTTCATCATGCCGTAGTCAACCGTATTGATGACATCAATCGGAACACCTTTTGGTTCACAGATTTGTTTACCTTTCGCAAGTAAATATTTGACTTGTGGTCCAAGGAGCGCAACATCGATTGTATCCACATACGTTTCCATTTCCGATTCCGGGTACGCTGCGATTTCCGTTTCAAGACCACGTTCAGTAGCAACCGCTTTCATTTTTTCCACTAACATACTTGTTGACATACCTGCCGCACAGAAAAGTCCGATTTTCATCATTTTTGATCCATTCCCTTCAGTTGGTTGATTTCGTTTTGCATGTTCATCATGTATCCGAGCATTTCTTTTACAAGAATCGTATTCATCAAATGGTCTTGAGCATGTACCATCAAGACACCTACTGTAGCTGTTTTCCCTTGCGCTTCAAGCGTGACGAATTTCGTTTGGATGCCGTGCGCTTCTTTTAATGTTGCATCCCCTGTCTTGACCGCTTCATTCGCTTCCGCGACTTTCCCTTCTTGCATGAGGAGCATTGCCTGGTGGTAACTGGCTTTCGCGTCTCCCGAGAGGGCGATGAGACCAAATATATCTTCCGGTGTAATGTCAATCGTTTCAGAAACCATTGTATCTCTCCTTTTTGTATGGATAACTAAAATTCATAGGTACAAATTCTACAAGTTGATAATAGCACGCGTTAAATTTTATGTAAACCCTTTCTTATTGAATAAAATGTGAACAAAAAAACGTAAGCGAGATGACTCTCTCGCCTACGTTCATGATTTAATATTGGAGACTTTAAGCATTTTGACATGTCGAAAATGATGTGTAGCACGTGATACGTCAAAGATTTGACCATTCGTTAAATACACAGTGTTGTCGACGAGCAAGGCTGGATCATCTTCTTTCAGCTCGAGTAATACTGCGTCATCTAATTTCAAAAAATCAGCATAGATGACGCGATCAGCAAAGCCAATCGCGAGTTTTTGATCATTACGTAAATAGTTATAAATTGATTTCTGAATGATGTTTTCATCAAGGTAAATGACTAAACTTTTACGAAAATAGGAATCCTCGACTGAAAAAGGATGATCGTCGACCAGACGAAGACGCTTGACGTAATAAACGGGGGTTCCGACCGGACACTTCATTCGTTCTGCAACTTCTTCGTTTGCTGTCGTCTGCTCAAACGCAAGGACACGCGTCTCGACTTTCCGTCCACTAAAGTCACTAGTCAATCCTTGGAGTTTTTCGAGATTCACATAATCGCTGTTGTAATGATCCCGAACGAACACCCCACTCCCTTGTACTTGATAGACATATCCTTTATTCACAAGAATCTCAATCGCTTTTCGGACAGTATTACGGCTGATTCCATATTTTGTCGCGTATTCGTCTTCTGTGAGCAACTTGTTTGTATGTTGATAGACGTGATTTACGATATCCGTCTCGATTTGTTCTGCAACTTGCTTATACTTGGCGGTCATCGCTATCTACACCTTCCACTTAAATTTGTAGGAATGAATTCGCTATCATTATAGCAGATAAATTTAAAAAGCGTCCTTAAACTACGGAATCATTGAAATTTTAGAGATATGTCCCCTTCACAATTATAGATTCGTAGCCTGTGACTCCTACAGGGAAAGATGCGATTTCGCGCTAGCAGCGGCAAAAACGAAAAAAAACGCTTTTTAGGCAATATCGTAGGGAAAGACAAGTGATGCAGACGTTTTGAAGACGAGTCGAGACAGGAAAGCTTGTCATGACAGCAAGCTCATGCAGACTCTTGACGCTTCATAAGAGTTTGTCTACACGCCAAAACCCCCTGTTTCCGCTTGGAGACAGGGGGTTGATTTGCTCGTCCTACTTCTTATTCTCCAAGTGACGCTCGGATGAAGTCATGGAAGAGTGCTTGCGGACGTTCTGGACGTGAAATCAATTCCGGGTGGAACTGACACGCGACGAACCATTTATGTTCTGGAATCTCGATGATTTCAACGAGACGGCCGTCCGGACTCGTACCCGAGAAAATCATGCCGTTCGCTTCGAACTGCTCACGGAACTCGTTCCCGAACTCGTAACGGTGACGGTGACGTTCGTAGACAAGCTCGCTCGAATACGCCGCACGTGCTTTTGAACCTTCTTCAAGCTTACACGGGTACAGACCGAGACGAAGCGTTCCACCGAGATCTTCGATGTCCTTTTGTTCAGGGAGCAAGTCGATGATCGGATATGGTGTCGACGGGTCAATTTCAGCCGAGTGTGCCCCTTCGAGGTTCAAGACGTTACGTGCGAATTCGACTGTTGCAAGCTGCATGCCGAGACAGATGCCGAAGAACGGAACGTTGTTTTCACGTGCGAAACGCGTCGCTTCGATTTTTCCTTCGATGCCGCGTTCTCCGAATCCGCCTGGAACGAGAATTCCATCTGCTGAACCAAGTAATTCGGCGACGTTTTCACGCGTCACGTCTTCTGCATTGATCCAGTCGATGTCGATGTCACTATTGAAGGCGAAACCGGCGTGTTTGAGCGATTCAGCAACTGAGATGTACGCGTCACGGAGCTCAACGTATTTTCCGACGAGTGCAATCTTCGTTTTCTTCTCAAGATGCGTCACCGTATGGACGAGTTGCTTCCACGCTGTCATATCAGCTGACGGTGTATCGAACTTGAAGTACTCGCAAACGAGTTGATCCATGCCTTGACGTTGCAAGTTGAGCGGTACTTCGTATAATGTCGATGCATCTTGTGCTTCGATGACGGCTTCCGGACGTGTATCACAGAAGAGTGCGATTTTATCTTTCATTTCTTGCGGGACCGCATGCTCTGAACGAAGCACGATGATATCCGGCTGAATTCCGTAGCTGCGGAGTTCTTTGACACTGTGTTGTGTCGGTTTCGTTTTCAATTCACCTGCTGCTGCAAGATACGGGACGAGCGTACAGTGAACATACATGACGTTTTCTTTTCCGATATCGTTCTTGACTTGGCGAATGGCTTCGATGAACGGAAGCGACTCGATATCCCCTACTGTTCCACCAATCTCCGTGATGACGACATCTGCGCCTGTCTCTTTACCGGCACGGAAGACACGATCCTTGATTTCATTCGTGATGTGCGGAATGACCTGAACCGTTCCACCGTTGTAATCACCGCGACGCTCTTTTTTGAGAACTGTCGAATAGATGCGACCGGATGTCACGTTTGCGTTTTGGCTCAAGTTGATGTCGATGAAACGCTCGTAGTGACCTAAATCAAGATCGGTCTCAGCGCCATCATCCGTTACGAATACTTCACCGTGTTGATATGGGCTCATCGTACCTGGATCGATGTTGATGTATGGGTCAAATTTTTGAATCGTGACGTTCAGACCACGGTTTTTGAGCAACCGTGCGAGTGAAGCAGCCGTGATTCCTTTTCCAAGCGAAGATACTACCCCACCGGTTACGAAAATATACTTTGTCATGAATAAAATGCTCCCTTCTCAAGTCCAAAAATCTAGCAGAGGTCTAATAAAATAAAAAAAGCAAAAGTGCCCCCATTTGCAGGAGACACTTTTGCTGAAATTAAGCACGTTGCTTAAAGAAGCCCATGACTAACTTACGTCATTCCGAAAACTTCGTCAAGCAGATTTTTAACAAATAAAAATCTTTCGTCCTTAGTCAGCCGTCAATGAAAAAACTACGATTTCTTACTCGAAATCGCAGCTGTACGGTTGTTTATACTTCTTCTTCATCGTCCTCGAAGTCTTCGAGATCGTCTTCTTCTAAATCATCTTCAAGATCGTCGATTGCTGCAACTTTCTTGAAAGAATCGTCTTCTGTGTCGTCAGCTGAATCATAGTCCGCTGTCTTCGCAAATGTATCGAGGTCATCTTCGATCGTCTCGAATTCATCTTCTTCTGCGTCATAGTTGAACTCTTCTTCGAACTCATCGAGTTCACCACGTTGACGTGCTTCGATGACGAGATCCTCGTCTGATTTATCAAACGGATACCAAGCACGGAGTGACCAACGGTTTGCTCCGACGTTAACGAAGTTTCCGTCGATGTTCATGTCTGTATAGAGTTGAGCAAGTTTCTCGAACTTGTCTTCTTCACCTGTAAACGAATGATACTTTTCAATTTCTTTCGTGATGTCATCGAAAGTGATTGGCTGTTCGCCAGCTTCTTGAAGCATTTCATTGACGAATTCAATCAGTGAAAGTTCAGTAATTTTTTCTTTACTCAAACGGCTGAGGCTCATTGTGACGGCCACTTCCTTTCATTTGCGTTCAATCCATTACTTCTCATTATACGCAAAATGGCTTTTAAAAATCCAGTCTCTATTCGAAAAAAGATTAATTTGCTTCATTTTTGTGTTTCTGTCCTCACTAAAAAAGGAATAATGGAGGGAGAAGAAGGAGGAATTGACGATGGAGATGACAGTTGAACGAGTAAACGATTTTGACAGCTATAATTGGTTGCCTTTACTTGCGAAAAGCTCGCAGGAAGGATTTCAATTTATTGAGTACATGTTACGAAATCGTCGCGATGAAACCTTTCAAGAGACCGGTGAGGCGCTATTCATCGTTCTTTCGCCGATGGGGCAACCCATCGCCTGTGGTGGTTATACGAAACAACCGCACGAAGCTTCGACCGGCCGGATTCGCCACGTCTATGTTTTACCTGAAGCACGGTCCAAAGGAGTCGGAACGAGCTTACTCGAGAAAATGATTCGGGAAGCTTTCTTAAGTTACGACCGGCTCGTACTCTTCTCTGATGCCGCAGATGGTTTTTATCGGCGCCTCGGATTCGTACCTGCATCCGGTGAGAAAGTCACCCACGAACTAGTAAAATCGAACAATCGGAAACAGATATAAGAAACATTTTTTATTTTTAACAATCGAAAAGACCGTGTTCCCTGAATCGGGGACACGGTTTTTCCTTACGCCATTCGTTGTTTTAAAAAAGTCAACGCATCGATCGCTAATTGATGATCGGCCTCTTGCGACAACCCTGACACGGTCAGTGTACCGATGATCCCGACGCCTGCGACCCGAATCGGAAACGATCCCCCCGCATCCGCATAATCGCCTGGCGCAACGGCGTACATCGTATGGTAGGACCGTTGTTTCAGTTTATTGTAGACACGCATGTAGAGCGAGCTATGTCCGTGACGGGTGACGACGTTTGATTTACGGCGAATCCATTCTTCTTGATCGGGAGCCGTTCCTTCGAGTGCCGCGTAATAGAGACGTTGCCCATTGCGTTTGATTTCGACGGCAACCGCTAACTCTTCGCGCAGTGCCCGCTCAATGACGTATTGTCCGGCAGCAATCGCCTCTTGATTCGTCAAACTCGTCAAGACGAGCTGTTGTTCTTGTTCGAGTAAAGTTTCGATGTTCATCTGTCCCACTCCTTCCGACAGATCGTCCGCCCATCTTCACTGCTTTTGCGGACGGCTTCGATCAGCTTCATTGTCTTCAAAGCATCATGCAAGTCGACCGGCAGTCGTCCTGTCGCTAACCCGTCCGCTAAGTCGCGGTAATAGCCGAGGTAGTTTCCGGATAGCGTTTCCAGCCGTTCTGCTGCCTGTTCTGCCAGCTGCAGATGACCAAAGTCCTCCGGGTCGTCCTCACCTAATGTCCCGTCCGCTTCCCGCCCTGAAGCAAGTCGCGCTTCTTGCGGGTCCATCCCGTATTTCACATAGCTTCCCCGCGTACCGTGCAACTCAAAACGTGGTGTCGGTCCTTGAACGAACGATGTCGAGCGAAGAATCACCCGGCGTTTGCCATAGTGCAGCGTGATATGGAAGCCGTCATCCGTCTCTGCCCCGTCACGTTGCATCAAGACGTCACCCGTCAATTCGTCCGGTTCACCGAACAAGGCAAGCGCTTGGTCAATCAAATGGGAACCGAGATCAAACAAGATGCCGGAACCCGCTCCCTGCTTCTCCCGCCAGCGGTCACGGACGACCGGACGGTAACGGTCAAAACGTGACTCGAGAAGTTGCCAATCACCGATTTCATTGGCTTCTATCAATTGCTCGACCGTCAGGAAGTCACCGTCATAGCGACGGTTGTGATACACGGCGACATGCACCCGATGTTGTTCGGCAAGTGCCAGTAGCGCCTCCCCTTCCTCAATCGTAACAACGGCCGGTTTTTCGAGTAAGACATGTTTGTTTGCTTCGATTGCTTGCTTCGCCATCTCGAAATGAAGACCTGTCGGCGTCGTGATGACGACGAGCTCTGTCGCTTGATCGTGCAAGGCCTCGTCGAGCGTCGTAACGACACGCGCTTCCGGAAAGACACGGTGGACTTTTCCTGCGTCACGTGAGACGACTTGTCGCACATGGAATTCGGGTAACACATCGAGTAACGGGGCATGGAACGTTACAGCTGAAAAGCCGAATCCGACAATCGTGGTTTGAATCGGTGTCATGTCAATTCCTCCTTCGCCACTTCAATCGTGACGTCTGCTTGATGTAGTCGTTCTTCCCAATCCGCAGATGGGCGCTCGTTCGTAATCAGGACATCGAGTTGTTCTAAGCTACAGACTTTATGGAAAAAACGTTTGTCAAACTTCGTCCGATCGGCTAAGACGATCACTTCTGCCCCGCTCCGAATCATCGCCTTTTTGACAATCGCTTCTTCTAAATTTTCTGCGAACACCCCTTCACTTGTCAGTCCACACGCTCCGAGAAACACGCGGTCGACTTGATAATGCAGGATGTCATCCGCTGTTTTGATACCGACGAGACTCTTCGCATGCGGATCGAACTTACCACCCGTGACATACAAGTCGACGTTTGCCCGTTCGCCGATTTGCTCCGCGATTTCGAGTGAATTGGTGATGACCTGTAAGGAATAGAACGGAATATACGCCGTCATCTTCGCGACCGTCGTCGCCGCATCGAGTACAATCCGGTCATCCTGCTTGATTCGCATCGAGGCCCGTTTTGCAATCCGTTCTTTCTCTGGTTGCTCCGTCCGTTGATCGTACTTCAAGGTGCGCTTCGCCCCCGCACGAACAAGCCCGTTTTTGATGCGAATGATATCGCCTTCACTTTCCAGTTGAATGATGTCACGCCGTGCTGTATCCCGCGAAATTTGATACGTTTCGACCAGTTGATCGAGCGTCAGCTCCGGCGTCGTCTTAATCCATTCACGCATCTTTTGTAATCGTTCTGCTTGACCCATAAAGCACCTTCCTTATATTCAATTCTTTCCTTTATTTTAATTTTTTTCATTAAAAATTGCAATTTTAATGCAAATAAAACGTATCCAGATTCGGGTAAAGGAAACTAATGCCACATTAGATAAGGAGGGACGACGATATGAAATCCATGTTAATTACGGGTGCCTCGTCAGGAATCGGATTAGCGACAGCTCGTCGCTTTGCTGAATCCGGATGGACAGTTTACGCGGGGGTACGCGAACGAACGGAAACACTTGAAGACTTTAGTTCCACTCACCTTCGCTTCATTACACTTGATGTCACGGATACGAAAAGTTTGAAAGCAGCTTCTCACCAAATCGAACAAGAGGTCGGTCATCTCGATGTCTTGTTTTGTAATGCCGGCCAAGGCTTACTGCGGGCAATCGGGCAGGCGACGAGTTATGAGATCAACCAACTGTTTGAGACGAACGTCTTTGGCGTGATGCGAACGATTGAACAGTGTCTGCCCCTGTTAAAAGCGGCACCGCACGGGAGTCACTTGCTCGCGACTTCAAGTACGAGCGGACTCGTCGGACAACCACTCAATGAAATTTATTGTGCGAGCAAATTTGCCGTCGAAGGTTTACTCGAAAGCCTCGCGACCTATTACAAACCGTTCTTTTCAATTGATGTGACACTGATTGAGCCCGGTGCCGTCGAGACGAACTTCACGGCAAACGTTCTTGACCAGCTCGAGCAGTCAGGCGGCTTGCATGAGGATGATTTTAAACCAATCGTCGAAAATTATTTACGTCTGTACCGGAAACACCATGCGACGCGCCAAGCATCGCGTGAAATCGCTGAGTTGGTTTATGCCCTCGTCCACATGAAAGAACCAAAACCGTTGCGCGTCCGCACGACACCGGTCGACGAGGCTTTCGTCGCGCATAAGACATCTGCCGATCCGTCTGGATTAATCGGTATCATGAAGACACGTCAATTGACATTAAATCTTGAATGATTTCCCTCTTGTAAAAAAAACGCCGTCATCCTCTCGTCAGACGTCCTATACTGAGACTATATACCTACAGCTTAGAAAGGGCGGTCTTGTCATGACGACATTATTTTTGTTTACCGCGGTTTATCTACTACCCACGTTCATCATGTTTTATATGTCCGTCGACATTTTCTTACGCAATCCGAAACGAGCGGAACACCGCCTGTTAAGTCTGTTCACATTTGCTTACGGGATGATGTTCTTAGGCGAATTTTTCCGAAATGCTTCGCCGATTGAAATGAGTCCGGCTTTCGTGACGTACTGGTTCGGAAATGCCGGATTACTTGTATTTAGTACGTCTCTTCACTTTATCTTTCGTGTCTCAAATCTTCGAAAAAAAATCCCCCGTTTTTTGTATCCCGGGATTTTTTATGCACCGATGCTCATCGTCCTCGTAACTTATCTCTTTCAAACGAATGTCATCAACAGCCAACGTTTTGAACAAGTCGGTCTGTTCATCTACCCAGAATTCAATTCATCTTATTTAATTACAATCACCGTCGGAAACGTGTTTCACACCTTGGTCTTCACGTTACTTGTTTATACACGCAAACAATTAAACGATGCGCGGCGGGGGATTATCACCTTACTGATTTTCGCTGCTTCGCTCACACTCATCTGGAACATTTTGTTCGGTTACTTTTCGTTTTACGGCAAGATCCCACCGTATGCGTATATGTATGGCGGACTCTTTTGGGCGGCTGCCATCACGATGTCAATGCGTCGATTTGATTTCTTGGCTTCTTATCAAACACGCTTCGCGACACTCTACAACTTGAACCCATCAGCCATCGTTCTTCTAGACCGCAGTGGCGTCATCGAAAGTGCTAATCCGGCCGCCTATCAACTGCTCGAAGAAACGGAACTCGTCGGACAGTCGTTCCTTGATTACTTGCCGCAAAACAAGCGAACGGACTGGCTCGAACATTACACACACCACTTTGACTCTTCTAATCAATTCATCGAATACGAAACGAAAGTCGCGACGATTCAAAAACAGGAACGGTATGTCGTCATGGATGGGGATTTCGTTTTCATCGAACAAGAACTGCATGGGATGTTGCTCATTCGTGACATTCAAGCTTCGAAAGAGGCGGAACAAGCGATTCGTTTCTTCGCCTATAACGATCCCTTGACGAAGATTCCGAACCGACGCAGCTTTTACGAAACAGCCGCGGCGGAACTCTTACAACACGCGAGTTGCTCGATTGCCGTCGTCGATCTCGACGGATTCAAAGCGATCAACGATACGTTCGGTCATCAAATCGGTGATGAATATTTAATTCACATCGCACAGCTGCTAGAAGAACATGTTGCAGAAATCGGATTTGCGGCACGTGTCGGAGGCGATGAATTTTTCTTATTGCTCTATGACCAGACACCAGAACAGCTGCACCACTTCGCGACGTCCTTGCTCGAGCGGTTCCAAGTCAATCCTTTCACGCTAGCTGAAGAATTAATCGACATCCGAACGAGTATCGGGATCAGTTTTTCACCTGACCACGGGATCAACCTTGATACATTGATTCACCATGCAGACCAGGCGATGTATGACGTCAAAAACAACGGTAAAAATGATTACCGGATTCATGATACGATGGACAAAACATTGCGTCAGCATTAAGGAGATTTGTATGATTTCATTTTTAGCGATTTTTTCACGGTTGTTCAAAGGCATTCGACGAGCGTTTCAGATTTCTTATTTCCAGGGACTCCTGTTCCTCTGTTTGTTGACGTTAGTTTCCGGAACAATTTTCTATAGCACCGAAGAAAATTTATCGATCGTCGATGCTCTCTATTTCTGCATCACGACGCTCAGTACGATCGGTCACCCGACGTTCGTCCCGACGACGACACTTAGTAAAATCTTCACGATGGCCTACATTACGATTGGATGCGGTCTGTTCCTGACCTTGATTGCTACCCTCTCGTACGTATTGATTAAGCAACCCGACGAAGATTGATGAAGGGAGAACGTCCGATGCGACAAGCCGCGATTCAAAACAACTTCGACTGGTGTCGGCTCATCTGTGAGCTCCACGGCTGTACCGTAAAGGAAACGGACGATCAATGGATTGCGACCGGAGACGTGCCTGCACTGTATCCAGAAGTGATGATTCGGACGCCCCATCAACACTTGACGTTCGATACAGCAAGCAGTATCAAAGATTGTACGGCGAGCTATGATTTTTCAAAAGACGGTCTGACTCATCTCTTTACAGCAGAGTGGATTGCACGCCAACCGATTTATGATCGTCTGGCCCTGCCGCCTGACTGGACGGTCGTGACAAACGTGCGGCTTGCAGAACAGTTTTTCAAGCTCGTCGACGTCCATGACTTACCACGTGACCTATTCAATCGAAAAGAGGTCCGCCTGTTTTTCTCCGATCAACAACAAGCTGCCTTTATCGCTTTTTCGAACGGACAGACGACGGGACTTTCGCATTTAACATCGGATTATCTAGACGAGCGCTTATGGGACGATGTCATTCGGCTCAGTTCAGCCCATTTTCCCGGGCAACGAATCGTTGGCTACGAGTATGGCGATCAACTGATCACAGCACTCGAAGCCGGATTTGATGATATCGGTCCGCTCGCTGTTTGGACACGGATGACACCTTGATTCAGGCGATGTATCGCTTATCGAGGTCGAAGAGTTCATGTAGGTATACTGCCTTATAGCGCTTTCTCGTCTTCAAAGCGACACGCCTAAAAAGCATCATGTTTCGTTGACTCCTGCGGGGAAAGCAACGAAATGAACGACGCTCTCCTTTCACGACTACAACTTTGTCTACACGAAAGAAGCACGCCTGACAAATCGTCAGGCGTGCTTCTTCAATGTTTCACATCAAATGATTGATAAAGGCAGTCGCAATCCCGAAATAAACGAGTAACGACAAGATGTCATTGAGCGTCGTAATGAGTGGACCCGAGGCAATCGCCGGGTCAATCTTCAACCGGTGCAAAATCAGCGGAATGATTGTCCCGGCGAGCGTTCCGAAAATCAACGTGATGATTAACGAACTACCGACGACGAGACCAAGAATCGGATTTCCCTGCCAGACATAGGCAATGATGGCGATTAAAATTCCACACGTCACCCCGATGATTAAACCGACGCGGAATTCCCGTAAAATCAAACGCGTAACGACCTTTTTGTCGACTTCCCGTGTAATCAACCCCCGGACAACGACCGCAAGTGATTGCGTTCCTGTGTTTCCGGTCATCCCGGCAATCATCGGCATGAAGAAGGCGAGCGCAACGACTTTCGATAGTGTCTCCTCAAACTGACTGATGATCGAACCGGAAACGAGGCCGATGAACAGTAATAAAATCAACCAAGGCAACCGACGTGTTGCGGCAATCAGTGGTTTCGTCTCAAAATCAATCGACTTACCGGACGCTGCCAGCTTCTCGATGTCCTCATTCGCTTCTTCCCGTAAAACATCTAACGCATCATCGACCGTAATCAGACCGACGAGTACATCGCCTTCGACGACAGGTAACGAAACGAGGTCATAGCGTTCGAACATCTTCGCGACATCTTCCTGATCGGTTTCAGCCGATACACGGATGACTTTTTGATCCATGACGTCACCAATCTGCTCGGCATTATTCGCAAGAATTAAATTCCGGTATGAGATGACACCGACGAGTTCACTCAACTGATTGACGACGTAGACATAATTAATCGTTTCCGAATACTCGATATAGTCACGCATCTTTTCGACGGTCTCTCCGACCGTGAAGTCTTCCGGGACCCAAATAAAACGGTTTGTCATCAAGCGACCGGCTGTCTCGACTGGATAGGTCAGCAGGTTTCGGACGACGAGCGCTTCATCCTGACGCATACCGGACAGAAGGCGGTCGACTTCCTCTTCTTGCAGCTCTTCTAAGAGGTCAACTAAATCATCGTTTTCCATCAAGTCCATTACGTGACCTGCATGTTCGACATCGAGTCGACGCAAGACTTCTAATTGTTGTTCAAGCTCAAGTTCCTCAATGACATCTGCTAAACGCTCGTGATCGAGATAACGAAGCAGCCGTTCTTGCTCGACTGGTTCTAGCTCAACATAAAGCTTTGCTAAGTCATAGGGATAGACTTCCTCAATCGCTTGTTGTGCTTGTTCACGACGCTCTTTTAACAGCGCATCCAGCAACAATAACTTCCACTGTTGTTCATTCGACTGACTCACGTTACCACCCCCACGTTTTCTCCTTCTATATCTTAGCATGAGATGTTCAAAAGCTCCCCCCTTTGAATCCAGTTGACATTTGCAGACAAACCCGTTAAAGTTTGCCCTAAGGAAACATTTATAGTTTAACGAATGATACATGACTTTATGCAATCTAATTTTTTTAGTTCTTTTTTTGCCCTAAGGAAACTTTTTATACCTTCATTAAAATTTGAAAGGAGCATGTACGATGTACGCGATAGAAGTAGAACAATTATCTGTCTCCTATTTTGAGACGACGGCACTTGAAGATGTGTCGTTAAACATTTTATCCGGTCAGCTCGTCGGCATCATCGGTCCGAACGGGGCCGGGAAATCAACGTTCATCAAAGCCTTAATGGAGTTGATTCCTGCGCAAGCTAAAAAAATCACCCTGCTCGGACAAACGATTGATGCGACGCGAACTCAAATCGCCTATGTCCCACAACGGAGTGCCATCGATTGGGATTTTCCGATTCGTGTCCTCGATGCCGTACTGATTGGTTGTTATCCGAAGCTCGGGTTGTTCAAACGACCGAACAAACACCACCGCGCTTTTGCGAGTGCTTGTCTTGAACGCGTCGGCATGAGTGAGTTCGCCGACCGCCAAATCGGTGAACTGTCTGGTGGACAGCAACAACGGGTCTTCTTAGCTCGTGCGCTCGCACAGGAAGCTGAACTTTTATTACTCGACGAACCGTTCGTTGGTGTCGATGTCGTCAGTGAACGTGTCATCATCGATCTCCTGCGCACGTTGCGTGACGAAGGCAAAACGATCATCGTCGTCCATCACGATTTGAGTAAGGCAGCTGATTATTTTGACGAATTATTACTCCTTAACAAGACGGTAATCGCGTACGGTCGACCGGAAGAGGTCTTGCAAGCAGATACGATTGAAGAGGCTTACGGGAATCCACTTGCCTTCTTGAAGAAAGCGGAGGTCTCCTCATGAATTTCATCGAAGCGATTTTTCAATACGATTTTTTACAAAAAGCACTCATCACGTCCATCATGGTCGGTGTGATTTGCGGCGTGATCGGATGTTTCATCATTTTGCGCGGCATGTCTTTGATGGGCGACGCGATTTCGCACGCCGTCTTACCCGGTGTCGCGATTTCCTACTTGCTTGGAATCAACTTCTTCATCGGAGCGGTCGCAACGGGTCTGCTGACGGCACTCGGGATTGGATTCGTCAGCCAAAACAGTCGTATCAAGAATGATACAGCGATCGGCATTCTCTTCACGTCCGCCTTCGCTCTCGGGATTATCCTGATTTCATTTTTACGCAGTAGCAGCGACCTGTACCACATCCTGTTCGGTAACGTGCTCGCCGTCCGTCCGAGTGATATGTGGATGACCCTCATCATCGGTATCATCGTCCTCGGTGGCATTTATCTCTTTTACAAGGAATTACTCGTGACCTCGTTCGACCCGACGATGGCAGCTGCCTACGGTCTTTCGACACGATTCATCCATTATTTACTGATGATGATGTTGACGCTCGTCACGGTCGCCTCCTTACAGACCGTCGGCATCATTCTCGTCGTCGCGATGCTGATTACGCCTGCTGCGACAGCCTATCTGTTGACGAACCGGCTCTCACGGATGATTTTCCTGTCGGCCAGCTTCGGAACGATTTCCGCCATCATCGGTCTTTACTTGAGCTTCACGTACAATCTGTCTTCCGGTGCGTCGATTGTTCTCGTCGCAACCGCATTGTTTGCGCTCGTCTTCATTTTTTCCCCGCGCCACGGTTTGATGCGGAAATGGAAAACATCAACAAAGGAGGTTGCTTCATGAAATTAAAAACGCTCATTCCACTCGTCGGTCTCAGCGCGCTACTCGCTGGATGTTCAAGTGAATCAACAGACAACGATAAACTTCAGGTCGTCACGACCTATTCGATTTTAGAGGACATGGCCCGCGTCGTCGGCGGTGAACACGTCGAGGTCCATAGTATGGTCAAAATCGGAGCAAACCCGCATGAATATGACCCACTTCCGACGGATGTTCGAAAAATGGCAGATGCCGATGTCGTCTTTTACAACGGACTCAACCTTGAAGCTGGAGGTTCATGGTTCAACAAATTACGTTCAAGTACGAACAAAGACGATAAAGATGCTCCTGTCTATGAACTGAGTCAAGGTGTCGATCCGAAGTACCTGACATCTAAAGGGAAAGAACAGGAAACCGATCCCCATGCATGGCTCGATCTTCAAAACGGAATTCAGTATGTCGAAAATGTCAAAGACGGTCTCATTAAAGAAGACCCGGAACATAAAGCTGATTATGAAAAAAATGCATCGTCCTATATTCAAGAACTTGAAACACTCGATACGCGAGCAAAAGAACGCTTTGCCCGGATACCGGAAGAACAACGTCACCTGATTACGAGCGAAGGTGCTTTTAAATACTTTAGCGATGCTTACGATTTTAAAGCCGATTACATTTGGGAAATCAATTCAGATAACCAAGGGACGCCGGATCAAGTTCGCCGCGTCGTCGACTTGATTAAACAACAAGAGATTCCCGTCCTGTTCGTCGAAACGAGCGTCGATCGTCGGAGCATGGAAACTGTCTCGCGTGAAACCGGCGTCCCGATCGGTGGTACGCTCTACACCGATTCACTCGGTGCCGAAGGAAAAGACGGATCGACCTATTTGACGATGATGGAAGCGAACTTCGATACGATTGAACAACAATTGAAATGAGCTAGTCATTAAATCGTCATCATCCCCCTCTCAAATCGATTAAACGACACGGTATACTGACTGATAGAGGAAATCGATTTGGAGGGAAGTTCATGAAACGACAAGTACGTTGGTTTACACTAACGTTGACGGCAAGTCTAGCGCTCGGCGCTTGTGCCCCAGCGGAACAACATACAGACAAGCAGATGAGCACAGAACATGCAGAGCACGAGACGCACGGTGCAGGGGATCAACTCGAAAAAACGAGTGCCAAGACGATTGCACCCGCTTTCTTAAAAGAAACCGATGAATCGATCCAAACGATTTATCTTGCCGTCGCCAAGCATCAAGACTTACTTGAAAAGATGCCGTGTTACTGCGGATGCGGTGAGACAGCCGGTCATACGAGTAACTATGACTGTTTCATCGCCGATCAGACAGCAGCAGGTGAAACGACGTGGACGACACACGGCATCACATGCGGGACATGTCTCGATATCGCGGCACAATCCATCGTCGCCTACCAACAAGGAACACCGATCAAAAAAATCCGCCAAGACATCGATGCGGCTTACGCAACTACTGGAGTCGCCCCGACAAAAACACCTGCATTATAATACTCATTCAAAAAGCCCCTTACTCACACGGCTGCGCATCTTTAAATGCGTCGTCTGATCGATGGGGCTTTTTTTGTTGACGCACAATTAGCATTCAAAGCGTTAGTGTTTCCTTCTTTCTGTAGACGTTTCATTTCAGCTACACGGTGGAACATTTTGAAGAGATACCTGAAACAGGAAAGGATGACGACAGATGACACAGATGAAAGCCGTTGGATTTCACCAACACTTGCCGATTACAGAAGAGAATAGTTTGATTGATCTTGAACTGCCACGTCCGGAAGCGACTGGTCATGATGTACTCGTCGAAGTCAAAGCCGTTTCCGTCAATCCGGTCGATACGAAAGTCCGGGCACATGGTCAAGATGAAACAGAACCGAAAGTCATCGGTTACGATGCTGCCGGAATCATCGTCGAAGTCGGGAATGACGTCGGGCGGTTCGAAGTCGGTGACGAAGTCTATTATGCCGGTGCCATCAATCGTCCGGGATCAAACAGTACGTTCCAACTCGTCGACGAGCGAATCGTCGCGAAAAAACCGGAACGGTTGACGTTCGCTGAAGCGGCGGCGTTGCCGTTGACAACACTGACGGCATACGAAGCATTAACCGATCGCCTCCATATCTCGTTTGACGCCAAGTCGAACCTCGACAAGACGATTTTAATCGTCGGTGCAGCCGGTGGTGTCGGTTCCATCGCGACGCAACTCGCGAACAAAGCCGGACTGACCGTCATCGGGACGGCTTCGCGCAGTGAAACGATCGACTGGGCAAAAGCACACGGGGCACACCATACGATCAACCACCACGAAGACTTCCGCCCGCAACTGGAAGCACTCGGTTATTCGTATGTTGACTACATCTTTTGTTTGAATGCGACCGATCAGCATTTTGAAGCGATGGTCGATGTCATTGCGCCGCAAGGAAGTATTTGCAGCATCGTCGAAACCGACAAATTGCTTGATTTAAGTGCCCTGCAACAGAAAAGTGCGAACTTCGTCTGGGAATTCATGTTCACCCGGTCCCTGTTCCAAACGCCTGACATGATGCGCCAACACGATATCTTGACGCAAGTCGCGGCGTGGCTCGATGCAGAGGAGTTAGAAACGACGGTCACGAAAACCTTGACCGACATCAATGCAGCAAACTTAAAAGAAGCCCATCGTCTCGTCGAAAGTGGGAAGACGATTGGGAAGGTCGTCGTCGCAGAAGCATGATCCGGTCACTTCACCCAAGCCATTCAAGTAAAACACTAACTTAACTAAGTTCAATTCTACGCTCAGGCATACTGTCAATCAGTATGTCTTTTCTAATGTTAATTTCTCATATTAAAGATATTTTAATTTTTCTTCTATATTTTTAAGTCTAAAAAATGTACGATTATGATAAGAAAAATATGTACACAAGTTACATCTAATGCATATATACGCTGACGTAAAGGAGCATTTAAAAATTATATGAATAAATGGTTAAATAAAAAAATCAGTCGGCAAATCATGTTCGCTTTTTATCTTATCTTACTTGTACTTTCAACGACCTCGATTGCTGCTTACTTTTATACAAATCATCAAGTCGCTAATGCCGAAAGTAGGATTGACGATATCAGCACCAGAGAAGACCGCGCGACGAAGCTCTGGGATACATGGCAGTCGCTTCAGTATGAAGTCAGGGGCTATGTCGTCTTCGGAGATGACGCCGTCATGGATGTGATCGAGTCGAAACAAGCATCACTCGAGCGCCAGACGAAATGGTTCGAACAAAATCGGATTTATGAAGCTGATCAAATTTATGCGACTGACATCCGATCGCTCTATACGTCGTATACGAAATTCGTCATGCCGAGTCTCATCCGTTACGTCCAAGCGAAACAGTCAGGAGCGATTGATGAAACGTTTCTTGAGATGCCGAGTTTAAAAGCAATGATGCCAGACATTCCGTCAGACCCTGACCGGAAATTTAAAATGGATGCTTCCGATAGCGAAACGATGCGCACGAGTGTCAACACGATGGAAAGTGTCTTTACGAGTTACCGAAACAGCTTAAACGCAAAGGAAGCAACAGCAAAAGACCAACTCGTTCAACAGACGAAATACGCCGGTTGGATCTGGTTAATCAACCTAGCAGTCCTGTTTCTCGTCGTGTTACTCCTCGTTCGTCCTTTCATCGAACGGACGACGCGTCAAATCCAACTGCTGAGTAAAGAAAGTAAATTGCTCGCGCAAGGACAACATACAGCACCACTGATTCCGATTGAACGCTCTGACGAAATCGGCGAACTTAGTAAATCGTTTCATCAGATGGCATCCGCCCTGATTGATAACAAGCATCGCCTGATGTCGACGAACGATAACTTGGAACAAGCACTCAAAGTGACGTTACGCAATGAAGCATTACTAAAAATACGGAACCAACTGACAGAGACGCTTGCTTCCCGTGACTCCGTGACGGCTTATCCTGCTGTCATCGAAAAAATGGTTGAAATTACAGGGTCGACGCATGGATCACTTATCTTTAAAGAAGGAACGACTGTAACCAATATCATCTCGCACGCGATGACAGATCAAGAACAGGACACCTTGATCGCGACGATTGAACCATTAATCCGTCAAGCGCGCCGTGATAAGATACCGCATACGGCACAAAATGCTGAACGCGCCTTAGCCGTTACTCCGGTTCTTGATCCGAGCACGGATGAAATCATTGCCTATATCTATTTAATGCGTTTAGACATGGCCTTCAACAAACAAGAACAAGAAGAACTTGCGACCTTCTCACGTCAACTCGCCCTATCCCTGCTTCGGATGCGAACGTTTGATGAGATCGACCGTGAACGTGAGAAGACATCCCGTCTTCTAAACTCCATCCGAGAATCCGTCGTCTACATTGAACTGGACGGCTCCAATCAGTTAATTAACCGGCCGTTACTTGATCTATTCAACCATTCAATCGAACAAGATTCGGAAGTCGACTGGTTGCTTGATATTGATGAATCAATCGTCAATTTAAAATACCGGGTTGACCAACTGCCTGAGTTTGAGCGTTATTTGCATCAAACCTTTATTGAGCACGAAATCGGTGAAGGTATCCTGTTCTCGATCGATCAGGAAAAACGTTTTATCAAAACATATTCTGAAAAAATCCACTATGGTGGTCAGTTCCGTGGCATCATGCTCGTCATGCGTGACGTCACGAATGAAGTCGAAATCGATCGTTTAAAAAATGAACTCGTTTCGACGATCTCGCACGAATTACGGACACCCTTGTCATCGATTTACGGATTTACCGAATTGATGATCGAACGTGAGCTGTCACCGAAGCGGCAAAAGACTTACCTCGAAGCTGTTCACTCGGAGACAAAACGCTTATCTCTGCTGATTAACGATTTCCTGGATTTACAACGGATGGAAGCAGACCGGCAGGAATATGAGTTTGAATCGTTTGATTTAATCGAACTGATTGAAGACCTGAAACAATTCCACGGTCTCTCTTCGACGACTCATGTGATTACTGTCTCACACGATGTAACGCACCTGTTAATCGAAGGCGATGCGAAAAAAATCCGCCAATTGTTCGGGAACCTAATCAACAATGCCATCAAATATTCACCGGCCGGCGGAGCCATCGATATCGAATTAGCGGTTCGCGATACGCAGGCTTCCGTCGCGATTCGTGACCACGGAATCGGGATTCCGACTTCTGCGATGGGTGAATTATTCCAAAAATTCTACCGGGTCGATAACTCGGATACACGCAAAATCGGCGGGACTGGACTGGGTCTATCGATTTGTCGCGAAATCGCCCGTGCTCATGACGGTGAAATCCACGTCGAATCCATCGAAGGTGAAGGATCGACTTTCACCGTCGACTTGCCATTGCGCCATCCGAATGCTTGATTTCAACTACACACTTCATACAAAAAGGACAATCGATAAACGCTATCGATCGTCCTTTTTTGATTGCTTGAATTTGCGCTCTTACTTCAGGAGACGGCTCGCCACTTCGACTGTCCGTTTTGCTTGATGACGGACGGCAGGTTCAACTGACTCAACCATCTTCCCTTCCTGGTCGACGGTGACCGTCGTTCCGTACGGGTTCCCTCCTGCTGCAAACAGCACCGGATCCGAATAGCCAGGTGCCGCAACGATTGCACCCCAGTGGAACATCGTCGCATAGACGGCAAGGACGGTCGTTTCCTGACCACCATGCGGGTTTTGTGCAGAAGACATTGCACTGACGACTTTATCGACAAGTTTTCCTTGTCCCCAAAGTCCTCCCGTCGTATCAAGGAATTGTTGGAATTGACCTGGGACATGTCCATAACGCGTCGGCACACTAAAGATGATTGCGTCCGCCCAGTCGAGTAAGTCGACGGTTGCTTCTTCGACGTCACGTGTCGCGTCCGTATGTTTTTGCCAAAGTGGATTCGAGGCAATCGCTTCCGCCGGTGCGGTTTCTTTAACTTTTGCAAGGCGGACTTCTGCTCCGGCAGCTTCCCCTGCCTCTTTCGCCCACGTGGCGAGTTGATGATTGGTACCGGTCGAACTGTAGTAAATGACTGCTAATTTCACATTAGACATGGAATCGCTCCTTTTCTACGACAGTGACGGACAATGGATGTACAGGTTATCTTTTCCCATTTTGTCTGTAAAAAAACGCCTTTATCTTGATCCTAAGATTTTTTGTGACTGAACTTCGATGCCTGCTTCTCTTTTTTTCTTAGTTCGGAAGAACGGATGCAGTCGGCAACAACCATTTGAACCAACGTCCGTGCCCGTCCGTTTCAGCAATCGTCTGTTCCTGGAGTGCCCCGTCCCGGTACAGATCAAGGTGCAAATAACGGTCCTGAACGTTATTGTACAGGTGATAGACGTCACGCGTTTGTCCAATCCGCTCGACGACGTGGAGCAGTTCTTTTTTCAGTGCAAGCGGTAACTGGTTTGCGACATGGGTATGGAAAATACAGAGGATATGCGCTGTCGGAATTCGCTCGGCACATGGTTCAAGGAGTTGAATCCCATCCCCTTCAATCAGTTCGAGTGGATGTTCGGCGACGTAACGTGCCGCCTGTTCAAACAGTTCAAGCCGCTCACGGTGTTCCGTCCAAATCAAGGCCTTTAACCATAATCGTTCGTCGTCATCCGTCAAATCAACGGTGTTCAAGTCAAGCCCGATTCGCTCGGCAATCGGCGGTGCTGTCCGTGCAAGCGGTGGGACATGCTCACCTTCAATCGTCGACGTCAAACGAAGACGCGACGCCGGATTTCCGAACGTCTCCCCCGTTCCGTAGTCATATGCGTACTGGTCGAACAGCAACTGCAGACCGGCACTCGTACCGATCTCAAGTAACGCGAGCGGACGCTGTTCGGCTTGATGAATCATCCCGAAGACCGGATAGAGATAGGTACAGCGCCGGACTTCGTTCGTTTGGACGAGACGCGTCGTCAGCAACTCAATCAATTCCGTTTCGTAGACCCGGCAAAAATCCTGAAAAGCCGGAAATGACTCATCGAACGGTGCGGCGTCCGTCGTCACACTCGGATAATACCGGGCTAACGGATGCTCGACCCCTTTTAGTAACAGATAATGGACGGCACCAAACAAGAGGTTCGGTACCGGTTGTCCGTCCCGTGCCTGTTGGCATATTGTCAAGATCGCTGTGTCACACGCGACGTGACGGGATAAGTACTCATAAAAAGGGCTCGAGTCCTTACACTCGCGTTCCGCGAACGTCTGAAACCGTACCGCTAATTCTTTGTTCGTCATCGCTATTCCCCCTACTATATCGTTCTTTTGAATAAATTCACCAAATTATTCCAAACCCCTTTTTTATATTTTATAAAATAAACGAATATACCATTTCACAATTTTTAGCACATCGTGATGTTCCTTCGCTTTTGTTATAGGGTAAATAGCATTAGACAACGATGATACAGACAAGGAGGTTGGCTTTGATGATCGGATTCGGTTATGCATTTTATTTACTACTGGGCATGCTCAAGTTCATGCTGTTCAGCTTTTATACGAACACAGAAGTTTCATTTAAGCTCGTCCTGTTGAACCTGGCCGGGATGTTGCTGTTATCGAGCTGGACCTTGCTCATCCAGTGGAAGAAACGGCGCTGGATTTGGCTTGGTCTGTTAGTGCTACATAGTTTCCTGTTAGTCTCAGATCTTTGGTATTACCGCTACTTTGACGATTTACTGTCCGTTTCCCTGATGTCGCAAATGCTGCAGATGAGTGATGTCGGCAGTGGTTTCATGGCACTGATCGTCCCGACCGATTTTTTCCTGTTCGCAGATAGCATCATCTTCGGACTCGTTTTAATCTTCTTACGGAAGAAACGGTTTACTGTTGCGAAGCGACAACAACGTCGTTCGGCGGTTGCCGCTTTTCTCGCCGGCATCGTGCTGTTCGCAGCACCGCTCACCTATGCCGTCGTCAAACAGGAGCAGCGGCTCGACCAGTCGATCTCCGACATGCGGGACTATTACCAGCTCGGGTTTTGGGGATATCACGGTGTCGATCTCGCCCGTGGAATCACGCGGGCCATCAGTCCGGACGGATCATTGACGGAAGCGGAGCGGCGACGGCTCGAACAATCCGCACCGGATGAAACGGCTGGTGCTGTCAACACACCGAACATCATCATGGTCCAGTTGGAATCCTTCCAAGGGTCCGTCATCGGACAGATGATTAACGGGCAGGAGCTGACGCCGCACTTAAACGAACTCAAACAGGAGTCGCTCTACTTCGAGTCGTTTTATCACCAAACGCACGAAGGACGGACGTCGGATGCGGAATTCATTACGAATACGTCGCTGTACCCGTTGAAGTCGGGCTCGGTCTACACCCGTTTCCCGGACAATGAGTTCGGCGCCTTACCGCAACTGTTAAAAGACAGCGGCTATGACACAGCCGCAATGCACGCCTACGACAAAGGGTTTTGGAACCGGGACAAAGTTTACGACAACCTCGGATTCAATCACTTTTTCAGTAATAAAGATTATCCGGACAACAAAGAAATCGGAATGGCCTTAAATGATAAACAGTTTTTGACGAAGTCGATCGAACATATGGAGACGTTACAAGAGCCGTTCTTCTCGTTCCTCGTCGCCTTGACGAGTCATACGCCGTATGAGATTCCAAAAGACGAACGCGAACTCGACTTAACAGGGTACGACGATCCGATGCTGAAACGGTATTACCAGACCGTTCATTATGTCGATCAAGGCGTCGGACTGATGATTGACGAATTGAAAGCGAAAAACATGTGGGATGATACCCTCGTGATCTTTTACGGTGACCACGACAGCGGCTTGACGAACGAAGGCAGCGAACTGCGGGAGAAAGCCGGAATCGACAACCCGGTCGACCTGTTCGAACTTGACCGGCAAGTTCCGCTGTTCATCAAGAAACCGAATCAACAGGACGGAAAGATCATCAAAGAAAACGGCGGACAAATCGATATTGCTCCGACGATCGTCGACTTGCTCAACCTCGAGTCATCCTACATGATGGGCAACTCGCTCGTCGATGATGAACCGAACGTGACGGCGTTCCGTGATGGTTCGTTCCGTTATCAAAACTATTATTATGAAGCGGACTTAACGGAAAAAGCCGGCAACGGTGTCTGTTATGACGTCTCGACGACAAGCGAAGTCGACCTTGATTTATGTAAAAAACAAGCGGATGTCCGGAAGGATTTACGCCTATCGGATGCCATCATTGAGAAGAACGGCTTGGAACAATAAACGAATTAAGAAATCACTTTTTCTTCACGCGCTTTCCTCAGGCGAGACACAAGCCAGTTTTCCTGTCCTCTCTGGACAGGAAAGCGGGTCTTGTTTGTCTCTGACAGCGCAAGTCACCTTGCGCTTTTTCCTGCAGGAGTCGCGTGATTCAAATGATTTCTGCAACACTAAAGGAGGAGCAGGACTCAACATCCGGCTCCTCTTTTTATGTGCTTTAGTCAATCCATCTTGAACGGATCATTTAGTGAGATGTCCGATATTTATTCAACCACTGTCGTTCCTCGTCAAACAGGACATCCCATCTTTTCGTGATGATCCAGTCAAACAACACCGGAATCGTCTTATCCGATTGTCGATAGCGATTCAAAAAACGCAGTGCAACCAGACCATCGTCGCTTTGAATCTGCCGCTTTCGCTTCAACATAGTCTTCAGCCGTTTGACGACCGGCTGAATGGAGGATGCATCCCCGTGTTTCGCAATTCCGAGCAACGCATATGCTTTGACGTCGACCGACCGATCCTCCAAACCTTTTATAAACATTGGCAGGAACGAGTCGTCTCCTAGTTCACTGATGGCATTGAGTGCCGAGTGCCGGACATCACCTTTCGGATGATCGAGGAGCGGTAACAGATGCGGAATCACCCGCTCCGTCCCGATCGTTGCCAACACAAAATTCGCACTCATGATCTCAAACGAATCGGTGGAGGTCGTAATAAATCGAATTAACGCCTCTTCTGCTAAAGCCCCCCGACAGGAGCCGAGTGCATCAATCGCCGAATTTCGAATAGCCGAACGGGAATCCTCGACACACTGGATGATATCCGTCGCGTCATGTACCCGTTCCTGTTTCGCCGGTTCATCGAGGATGCTGACAATTAGTGTCGGCTTCGTCTCTTGCGCCAGCCGTTCTAACAGAAAATCAGCAACACGTACGTCACCTGTATTCATCCCAATTGTCCCAAGCATAAAGTAGAAATACTGTTTCATTTCTAGTCGCTTAGTCTGTTCAAGCAGGTCCATTAACACAGGAAGCATTTGAATATCCTGAAAACGCCGTGCTGTTTCATAAGCCAAGTCAGACGGCGGCCCTTCACTCGTAGAATAACCCCATTCTTCATCGTACACATATTCATCAATCGACATCTGCCCCGCTAATGCGATCAATTCATCTTTGTTCATCGGCAGTTCCTTTAGTCTTCTCAAACAGTTTATACCAGTACAACGTGATATCAATTTCCGGATTAGCAGACTGTTTCAGCGTATCTACCCCACCAAGCACAAATCCTTCTTTGGCATAAAAACGGCAGGCAATCAAATTATCGTTTTGCGCTTCAAGCGATAAGCCGATCAACGACTGTTCCTTCGCCCAGGTTTCGGCTGCTTCAAGCAACAAATGGCCGACGCCACTTTTCCGAAAACTGCTTCGGACAGCGATATTTTCAATGTAGGCCAAACGATTCCAGTCTTTGACGAGACGGATTTGCCCAATGCATTCGTTCTCATGAAAAGCTAACAAAACAATTTTTTCACTGCTGTCGATATAAGTAGACCAATCCAGTGTGTCATCCGGGAAACGGATTTCTGATAGGGTATCGTATAACTGTTCTTCGTAAGACCAAATGCCATCAGAAAAACGAGGAAGGACTTTACCAATGATAGGGAACGATTCATTTGTGTCGTTGATGATAGTTATGGATTGTTCCGTTAAAGGTTGAATTGTGATTTCTGCGTTTTTCTTCATAGATTTCCACCTTTCACAACCTGTCTTATAATTTCTTAAAATTAATCTTTTTTTGGCACATAAAGAAAGACAGAAGTACTTAAAAATCATGTAATCATTGCAATTTGCAATAGGTGGAAAACTTCAATACTTATATTTTTAACCTTAGGAGGTTATCAAGATAAACCCTTAAAAATATGAATCGACCTATATGAATCAGATGCCAAACTTGAAGCAAAATTTTTACAGAATGACAACGATGCATGCGTCTAAAAAAGGGTTCTGAAATCAAAATGATATCTACAAGAACATCGATTTTAAGTACTTATTCAGCCAAAAAGATTATTCGAAAAAGAAAAAATCGGTATGGAGCTGAACGATTACTAGTTCTTCCTCGAATCGATTGATCATATGTATCCCCTGCAGGAACTGGTTATATTTCTTAAAATTCACTCTATTATCATGAAGTCTTTTTTGATTTTTTCAATGTCTCGACCAGTTGTTTTTTCCAAATACTTTAGGAAAGCATCATTTTCTTTAGTACCAATATACGTTTTAAATTTCTCAACATGCCCTTCAAACCCTTTGAAATAATTACTTTGATAATGTGGATCGTTGTAAATTTTAATGAATTCAAGATAATCTTTAGTACTCATTTTGTTTCGAATTTGCATTAAAAGAGAGTCCCATTTTTTTATTTTTTTCTCGTATAAAGGCTTTTTAAGTTTATTTTCTCTTTTTTCTTCTTCTTTTAATTGTTGAACATATTGTTCGATGTCGTCTATGTATTGAAAAAGTTCAAGTCGATTTTGACTATCTAATTTTGGCAGTATTTCATTCTCGTACTTCTTATACATTTGTTCTCTATAAGATAACTTCTTTTTTATTATTTGATTTTCTTTTTTATTTCCCGTATTCTCTTTTAATAATTTGATTCCCGTTTTGGCTACACCCATCCCAGCTAAGATCTCTTTTTGATTATCTTTAATTAACTTTCCAACTTTTTTCCCGCCTTCAACAATTGATGTAATTTCAATTTTCGCCATATAATCCACCTTTAATAAAATTAGTATTTATACCATTAAAGTAATTAAACAGTTTATTTTTCAACCTTTAAACTCTATACATAAAAAAATCAAAATAAGTTTCACTTTTCTATTCTAAAGTATTTTTAAATAGAAGTATTAAATCATTATACTTGTTAAAAGTAGTCGATAAAATATCAATTTTCAGAGAGTTTCTAGCGCAAACTGAATCAATTGATACGAGAGCCAAAACATCAAGCAACCTATTCCAAAATCTAAAACCTTCCATGCTATTGGTTTTTTAAATACAGGAATTAGCCATCTCGCCCCATAACCCAGACCCAAAAACCATACAAACGATGCAATCAAGGCCCCGATTAAGAAATTAACTTTTTGATCCAATGTCAAAGTCCCAGCTATTCCCCCTATCACGACGACTGTATCTAAATATACATGTGGATTTAAAAGTGTAATCGCTAATGTGAGTAAGATCGTCTTGTGAATAGGGATAATTTTGGCATCAGTTGAAATGTCGATTGCACTTGATGAAGACAACGCATTACGCAAAGATTTGAATCCGTATAAGAGCAGAAATAGTCCTCCGACAATCGCAAGACCGACATTCGCAAAAGTATTATTTTTAATAGCAGTACCGACTCCTAGTACGCCGGTACACATCAGTAACACATCGCATAAGAAACATACTAGGACTACCCAGAAAATATTGTTTTTCAATAAACCTTGTTTTAGAACAAACGCATTTTGAGCTCCGATTGCTACAATGAGCGTACCTGACGTCAACATCCCCTTTAAAATTTCATTCACTTGATGGCCTCCTCTCTTCTCACCTAAAAAAATGATACATACTGTTTATGTAGTTCTTTCAAATATTAAGTATACTATTGCAAATAAAAAGTACCGAACCCTATTTGCTAGGATTCGGTACTTAAAGATGAAATGTCTTACATCATGCCGCCCATTCCACCCATGCCGCCCATATCAGGCATTGCAGGAGCAGATCCGGCTGGTTCTGGTTTATCGGCGATGACGGCTTCCGTCGTCAGGAACATCGCTGAAACAGACGCTGCGTTTTGAAGTGCTGAACGCGTCACTTTCGCCGGGTCGACGATTCCCGCTTCAATCATGTCAACGTACTCGTCTGTCGCGGCGTTGTAGCCCATGCCTTGCGCTTCATGTTTGAGACGCTCGACGATGACTGAACCTTCTTGACCGGCGTTTTCCGCGATTTGACGGAGTGGTGCTTCGAGCGCACGAAGGACGATGTTGACGCCTGTCGCTTCGTCGCCTGTTGAGACAGCAAGAATCGATTCGACGGCTTTCGTCACGTGAATAAAGGCTGTTCCCCCACCGGCAACGATTCCTTCTTCGACGGCTGCACGTGTCGCATTCAGTGCATCTTCAATCCGGAGCTTGCGTTCTTTCAGTTCCGTTTCTGTTGCTGCTCCGACTTTGACGACAGCTACGCCGCCCGCGAGTTTCGCAAGACGCTCTTGCAGTTTTTCACGGTCGAAGTCGCTTGACGTTTCTTCGATTTGCGCACGGATGGCGCCGACACGTGCTTCGATTGAATCACTGTGTCCGTGTCCTTCGACGATCGTCGTGTTGTCTTTTGAGACGACGACTTTCGACGCACGGCCGAGTTGCATGATTTGTGTTTCTTTCAAATCAAGACCGAGCTCTTCTGTGATCAACTCTGCCCCTGTGACGATCGAGATGTCTTCGAGCATCGCTTTACGGCGGTCACCGAAGCCTGGTGCTTTCACCGCAACCGCGTTGAACGTACCACGGAGTTTGTTGACGACGAGTGTCGCGAGTGCTTCGCCTTCGACGTCTTCCGCGATGATTAAGAGCGGTTTATTTTGTTGGACGACTTGCTCGAGGACCGGCAAGATTTCCTGGATGTTCGAGATTTTTTTATCTGTGACTAAGATGTACGGGTTCTCAAGCACCGCTTCCATCTTGTCGGAATCCGTAATCATGTATGGTGACGCATATCCACGGTCGAACTGCATCCCTTCAACAACGTCGAGTTCTGTCGTGAAGCCACGTGATTCTTCGATCGTGATGACACCGTCCTGACCGACACGTTCCATTGCTTCCGCGATCAATTGACCGACTTCTTCGTCAGCAGCAGAAATCGCCGCAACTTGTGCGATTGCTTCTTTGCCTTCAATCGGTTTTGCGATGGCGTGGAGCTCTTCGACGGCACGGCGGACCGCTTTTTCGATTCCTTTACGGATGACCATCGGGTTCGCGCCCGCTGTGACGTTTTTGAGTCCTTCACGAATCATCGCTTGTGCGAGGACTGTCGCTGTTGTCGTACCATCCCCTGCGATTTCGTTCGTTTTCGACGCGACTTCCGCGACGAGTTTCGCACCCATGTTTTCAAAGTGGTCCTCAAGTTCGATTTCTTTTGCGATTGTCACACCATCGTTCGTGATGAGTGGTGAACCGAATTTACGTTCGAGAACGACGTTACGTCCTTTTGGTCCGATCGTCACTTTGACTGCGTCTGCTAATGCGTCGACACCGCGGAGCATCGCGCGGCGTGCTTCTTCACTGAATAAGATATCTTTTGCCATGACTGAAATCCCCCTTTTATTATTGTGCTACTGCTAAAATATCGCTTTCGCGTAAGATTAAGTATTCATTGCCATCGACCTTGACTTCTGACCCGGCATACTGCGCGTAGATGACATGGTCGCCGACGTTCACTTCAAGTGGTACACGTACACCCTGCTCTGTCACACGGCCTGTACCGACAGCGATGACTTTACCCTCTTGTGGCTTTTCTTTCGCTGACCCAGGAAGAACGATTCCTCCGAGTGTTGTTTCTTCTTTTTTAACGACTTCGATCACGATGCGATCACCAAGTGGTTTTAACATGCGAAACATCCTCCTTGAAAATGACTGTTTTTTAGCACTCACTTTAATGGAGTGCTAACATATTTTTATCTTAAACGGTTTTCAATCGAAATTCAACCCTGAACCCTTATCCGTTTTCCCGAAATCGCCATCTTTGAACCATCACCATTCGTGCGCCCGGCCTGTTTGTTTGTTACAATCGGGACAGTACCTTCAATACAAAGGAGTTGTGTCCCGACCGATGAAAAATTCCGTCAATCTGCCGTTCAACATGGCTGATAAGTGGCAAATCCGTCACATCATTCCGATTGTGATTTATTTGATCGTCCAGCTCGTACCGGCAACATTCCCGAGCTTTCTCTCAAAAAGCCAAATTCCGGGTGTCCTCGGCTGGTGGCTTGCGATTGGCTTTACCGTTGCCGTCATCGTCTCGTTCTTCTGTCTTCGTCCTGACTGGCAGAAGTGGAAAGCAGAAGGCAATCAGACGGATCCGATCGACACATTAAAGTGGATTGGGATCGGAATCGTGTTGCTTTACGCCTTACTGATTAGCGTCAACCTTCTTGATGCCTGGATGTCTGGTGGACTCGAAAACGTCGCGAAATCACAAAATACGGATGACATCATGAAAGCAATCCAAGTCATCCCGATTTTACAGCTGATGGTCGTCTTACTCGGACCGATCATGGAAGAATTTTTATTCCGTCACATTATGTTCGGGAACTTGTCGACAAAACTGAACTTCGTCTTCAGCTTCGTTCTCAGTGGTGTTATCTTCGGGTTCATCCACGGAGACAACAAGTTTTTGATTTATGTCGCGATGAGTTTTGTTTTCTCACTCGTCTTCGTCAAAACGCGCCGCATCATAGCACCGATTGCGATTCACGTTTTCAATAACGGAATTGTCGTACTCGCACTCTATGCAATGACTTAACTTACGAAAGGTAGTGTTTTCATGCGCCAAGGCTCAAACTTCATGGCATTATTTTATGCCCTGTTCGGTATTCTGTTCATGTACCTCGCGTACAGCAACTCGATCGAGGCAGGAACCGTCTTTAACTTTTGGACGATTCTGTTGACGCTGTTCGCAGCAATCGACTTTTACCGTCTCTATCTGATTTTCCGCTTCCGGATGGCCGCGAAGAAGATGATTGAGAAGGAACAAAACAAAAAAAATGATAAAGAATAAGTAACCTGTCCGCCTCTTGACCGATTCAGTTCGTGAAAGGGCGGATTTTTTTGTCTCTTGCTCACTGTATCCTTATGGAAAATCAGGCGAACAGTTTTTTAGACGCGCTATCGTCAGCTTGTTCCCGTTTCGAAATAATCGAAGTGACCAAAAAAAGAGTTACTTCTCGTGACTCCTACGGGAAAAAGCGCAAGACCCCTTGCGCTGTCAGAGGCAAGTAAGACCCTGCTTCTTGTTCGCTAGAATCAAGAAGCAACGGCTTACGCCTCGCCCGAGGAAAGCACGAGAAGAAAAATCTTTTCGCATGCATCTCTTTCATGAATTAACCTTCGTACAAAACATATATTTTACTGACTCATTATCAAAAACCCTTATCTATCCATAGAAACAAATCACTTATACTGAATATACGGTTCTTCACCGGAATCGAACGGGCAAACCCACAGAAATGTGGTGACGCAAAACTATAGGGGCTACCGCTTCAAGCTATGCTTGCCAGTTACCGAAGTTCACAAAAGGAGACTACGTTCACATGAAAAAAATCAATTATGTCGTTACTGCCGGCCTCGCTTGTGCGTTGATGCTGACGCCGCTCGGCTCAATCGATGCCAAGAGTAAAACATCGAAGCATGACCGCAACAAGAACGGAATCCATGACAACTGGGAAAAGAAGTACAAGCTTAAAGGGAAAAAACTTGCGCAGCAAGATACGGACCATGACGGCTTAAGCAACTACACCGAATATAAGCTCAAACTCAATCCACGGAAGAAAGACAGCGACCGCGATAAGATCAGCGACGCACATGAAGATACGGACCGTGATGGCTTAACTAACGCCATCGAACTCGAGCTTGGGACAAAACCATACAAACGGGATTCTGATGGTGATGGAATTCTCGATGGCAAAGAACGCAACAAGGTCGGTCACCGCTATGAAGATATGCTGAAAAAAATGAAGATTGCTCTCGCGACAGAGACGACGCAAAGTCAGATTAAATACCAGTTTAAAAAGAAGAAGAGTCAGCTGCGTGTCAAAACGAATGACGCAACGGTCGATGAAACCCGTGTCCGCCAATTGATTCAGTTCATCGAGTCACATCCGAAGATGACGGAAGAGGAATTACGGGCACAACTCGTCAGCTTATTCGCTCTCTCTGGTTCTTACGAGTTGGAGATTGAACTCGAGTACTTCGATCACGAAGAAACGAAATCAGAGCACCGTCACGTTGAAGAAGACGAGCAAGACGATGATCAAGGTCAGGACGAAGATGATGATTCAGATGATGACTCGGACGACGACCATGAAGATGAAGATTAATCCTTAAACAAAAAAACACCTGCTCTAAAGACGACCGACGTCCATGTGACGAGGGGCGATCTTTAAGACAGGTGTTTTTTACTTTTCGTTGACCATTTCTTGAATCAATTCACGGTTCCGTTTTTTGAAAACTTCATTGTGGGATGAGACCATCGCGACTTTGGCAGCATCCGGTTCAATGAACTGCTTCGCCCGGTTGACGGCGTTTGCCGCGTCCTGGAATGTACCCGAAATCAAGTTCACCTTTCCGTCATGCGTCAAAATATCTCCTGCTGCATACAATCCCGGTACACTTGATTCGCTCGACGCGTTACCGGCGATGTAAAAGTCGTCGACTTGTTTGATGTCGAGTTCCGAGTTCGCGAGCAACTCTGCTTCCCGTTCGTAGCCATGGTTGATGATGACTTCATCGACGTCAACGATGTTTGTCACGTCCGTCGCACAATCAATCAATTCGACGGACGCAATCCGGTGGTGATCGTCGCTTGCGATCAACTTATGAATCGTCGTGTTGAGGAGACAGACGGCTGAGCTTCGGACGAGTTGGTCGACTTGTGCCTCGTGACCTGTGAAACAGTCTTTCCGGTATGTGACGTAAACTTTTTTCGCAATCGGTTCGAGCTCGTTCGCCCAGTCGATCGCTGAGTTACCGCCACCTGAAATCAGGACCGTCTTATCTTTAAACCGCTCAATCGATTTGACGGTATAGTTCAAGTTCGACACTTCGTACCGTTCGGCCCCTTCAATCTTCAGTTTTTGGGGATTGAGTATCCCGCCGCCGACAGCGACGATGACTGTCTTCGAATAATGAATTTCTCCCGACTCCGCTTCGAGGACGAAGTTTCCGAATACGTCTTTTGCGATTGAAATGATTTTTTCATTCAGGTGCACGGACGGATTAAACGTTAAGCCTTGTTCGACGAGTTGCTCGATCAGCTTCGCTCCGGTAATGGGTGGCTGTCCCCCGACATCCCAAATCATCTTCTCCGGATAAACATGAATCTTGCCACCAAGCTCTGCCTGGTATTCAATGATTTTCGTCTTCATCCCGCGTAATCCGCTATAGAAAGTCGAGTATAACCCGGCCGGGCCTCCACCAATTACCGTTACATCAAACAATTCCTGCTGTTCCATCTCACTCACTCCTCGCTCTCGACTACGACTGATTATCATTCTCATTCCCAATGATAACGTGAACATCTCTTGAAGACAAGAAAAAATGTTGACAGCGTTTTTATGAGACTGGTATGGTTAGGGAGACGATAGTGATAATCATTATCAATGAAAACAGCTTTAAACGAGAAGGAGCCTCTGCGTATGGTACGTCTAGCAACAGAAGAAATCAGTATCGGATACGGAGATCGTACCATCGTCAAAGACTTGACGGTTCAGATTCCGGATCGGCAAATCACGACAATCATCGGTGCGAATGGTTGCGGTAAATCGACCTTATTGAAAGCGATGACCCGAATCATCCCCCATCAGTCTGGTCGTGCCCTGCTTGACGGTCTCGATATTGCGAAGGAAAGTACAAAGCTGCTTGCCCGGAAAATGGCGATCCTGCCTCAGACACCGGAAAGTGCAAGCGGTCTAACGGTCGCAGAGCTCGTCTCATACGGTCGTTTTCCTTATCAAAAAGGATTTGGTCGCTTAACGAAACATGATTACGAGATCATTGACTGGGCGTTAGAGGCAACGGATACGACGGCATTCAAACACCGTCCGGTCGACGCCTTGTCCGGTGGTCAACGGCAACGCGTCTGGATTGCGATGGCGCTGGCGCAGGAAACGGATATCATCTTCCTCGATGAGCCGACGACTTACCTTGATCTCGCCCACCAGCTCGAAGTCCTCGAGCTGCTCGAGCATCTCAACCGGACGGAAGGCCGGACGATCGTCATGGTGTTACATGATTTGAATCAGGCCGCCCGTTTTGCCGACTACATCATCGCGATGAAAGAAGGCGAAGTCGTCAAAGCCGGAACGTGCGAGGAAGTCATTTCGCATGACGTCTTAAAAGAAGTATTTCATATCGATGCCGAAATCGGTCGTGATCCACGGACGAATAAGCCGATGTGTGTCACCTACAACTTAATCAAGGGAGATTAACCACATGAAGAAACTAGTACTCTTACCGATTTTATTACTCTTAGCACTCGTCATCGCCGCCTGCGGCAATACAGATAAAACAGAAGATACGTCTTCCGATACGAAAAAAGAAACGATCACCTATAAATCGGAAGAAGGTGACGTCGAAGTCCCGGCTGATCCGAAACGCGTCGTCGTCCTTGCCGGTTTCGCCGGAAACGTCATGGCACTCGACGTCCCACTCGTCGGTGTCGATTCGTGGTCAAAATCGAATCCGAAGTTTGATTTGAAAGACGTCCAGGAAGTATCAGAAGAAAACGTCGAAAAAGTCATCGAACTCGAACCCGATCTCATCATCGGCTACAATACAACGAAAAACATCGATAAATTTAAAGAAATCGCTCCAACCGTCACGTACACGTACGGCAAAGTCGACTATTTGACACAACATATCGAAATCGGTAAATTGCTCAATAAAGAACAAGAAGCACGCGATTGGGTCAAAGACTTCCAAACACGCGCAGCGGACGCCGGAACAGAGATTAAAGCCAAAATCGGTGACGATGCGACGGTCTCTGTCATCGAAAGCTTCGATAAACAGCTTTACGTCTTCGGCGACAACTGGGGACGCGGTACAGAAATCCTCTACCAGGAAATGAAATTGAAGATGCCGGAAAAAGTTACGGAAATGGCTTTAAAAGACGGCTATTACGCGCTATCACCGGAAGTCTTACCTGAATATGCAGGGGATTACCTCATCTTCAGTAAGACGGCAGAAGCAGATAACTCGTTTACAGAAACAGACACATACAAAAATATTCCTGCTGTTAAAAACAACCACGTCTTCGAAGTCGATTCGAAAGAATTTTACTTCAATGATCCATTGACGCTCGAACGTCAGCTCGAGTTCTTCAAGAAAAGTTTCCTTGGCGCGTAACAAAAATAAGGAGGGAACCGATTTTTCGGTCCCTCCTTTTTGACTATCTAATGAAAGTGAGACGATAACTATGTCATCCGGTCGATTCCCGTTCGGACTGAAAATCACGTTCGGTTTACTCCTGTTCGTCGTCATGTTCTGGATCTCGATGACGTTCGGTGCCGCCGACACGACGATACGTGAGGTCTGGAACGCTTTGACGTTCGGTCCCTTGAACGGTAAAGCAAAAATCATTCAGGAAATCCGGTTACCGCGCGAAGTCGCTGCGATGCTGGTCGGGGCTGCACTCGGTGTCTCCGGTGCGATCATGCAGGCGATGACACGTAATCCCCTTGCCGATCCCGGACTGCTTGGGCTGACGGCAGGCGCGAACGCGGCCCTTGCTCTTGCGCTCGTCTTCATTCCCGGTATCAATTACTACGGCATCATGCTCGCGTGTTTCCTTGGAGCAGCAGCCGGTGCCTTACTTGTCTTCGGGATCGGTGCCTCAAAACGTGGCGGGTTTTCACCACTTCGAATCGTCCTCGCTGGGGCCGCGATTTCTGCTTTTTTATACGCAATCGCAGAAGGGATCGGCATTTACTTCAAAATCGCTCAAGACGTCTCGCAATGGACATCCGGCGGGCTGATTGGAACGACCTGGGGGCAACTGCAAATCATCACCCCCGTCATCCTGATCGGCATCGCGATTGCGATGATCTTCTCACGTCAATTAACGATTTTAAGCTTATCAGAAGAAGTCGCACTCGGGCTCGGGCAAAACATCACCCGGATTAAAGGTGTACTCTACGTCGTCGTCATCCTGCTCGCCGGGGCCGCCGTTGCTTTAGTCGGTAACATGGCATTCATCGGCTTGATGATTCCGCACATCGTCCGCGCAATCGTCGGCACCGATTACCGCTTCATCCTCCCGATGACCGCCGTCTTCGGTGCGACGTTCATGTTACTCGCGGACACGATTGGCCGGACACTGTATGCTCCATACGAAACACCGGTCGTTGCGATCGTCTCGATGCTCGGGCTGCCGTTCTTCTTACTCATCGTCCGCAAAGGAGGTCGTGCGTTCTCATGATCGAAACATCGCTCCGCCGCCGTCAGCGGTTGATCTTTATCGTCTTTAGTCTGTTATTGCTCGGAACGATCATCATCAGTATCGGGCTTGGGCCCGCCTCCCTCTCGTACGACCGGCTTCTGCCGACACTGTTCGGTCAAGGGTCGTTCAAAGAAGAGTTTGTTTTGTTCTCACTCCGCCTGCCGCGGATTTTAATCACGGTACTCGCCGGCATGGCACTCGCCTTATCCGGTGCGATTCTTCAGGGCATCACCCGCAACGAACTCGCAGATCCCGGCATCATCGGTATCAATACAGGTGCTGGTGTCGCCATCGCCGCCTTCTTCCTTTACTTCCCGGTCGATGTCGGTGCGTTCATCTATGGGTTACCAGTTGCTGCCTTCATCGGGGCATTGATCACAGCGATTGCCATTTATGCCTTATCGTATGATCGTGTCCGTGGCCTGCAACCGATCCGTCTGATTTTGACCGGAGTCGGATTCTCGATGGCGTTATCCGGCATCATGGTCGTCCTGATTTCATCCGCGCGCCGTGAGAAGGTCGACTTCATCGCCAAATGGCTCGCCGGGAACATCTGGGGAACGGACTGGACATTCGTCTACGCGTTGTTGCCTTGGCTGCTTATTCTCGTACCGTTTACGTTTTATAAGGCAAACAAACTCAATCTGCTGGCGCTGAATGAACCGGTTGCGATCGGCGTCGGCGTCGCGATTGAAAAGGAGCGCATCCAACTGTTACTCGCCGCTGTCGCACTCGCTGCATCCGCCGTTTCTGTAACAGGCGGGATCGCCTTCATCGGTTTGATGGCGCCCCATATCGCGCGCGCCCTCGTCGGTCCAAGGCATCAACTGTTCTTACCGATCGCCGTTTTGATTGGCGGATGGTTACTCGTCCTCGCCGATACGATTGGTCGGAACATCGCTGACCCGCAAGGCATCCCGGCAGGAATCGTCGTTGCGATCATCGGTGCTCCTTACTTCATTTATTTGCTGTCAAAAAAATAACCTCTACATGATGCGATCACAACTAAAAACGCAAGAAGTAGGCGAATCCGGAATCCGCCGCCTTCTTGCGTTTTTTTGTTGCTCTAAGATGACCAGTCAATATTTGATTCGTTTTTCTTCCCGTTCCGCCCGGATCAATTCCTGTTCTGATAAGTGTGTCGGATCGAGTCGTTTAATCCGTTTATCGACAATTCGGTCCAATGACAGCACCGTTAGGAAAAAGACAAGGAACGGTCCGATGTATTCGGGACGCGCTACGTAGGGCGTGATGATTTGCCCCAGGACGACGACCAGTACTTCAATGATACTGATCAATATATACGGTAGTCCGAGATGATCCCAGGCCTCAAGCCCGTCAAACCGCTTCTTGAAATAGCGGTACTTCAGGAATCGGACGATCCATCGATAGGATAACAAAGGGACTAACAAGAAATACTGAAACGATGATTCTGTCAGATGCCAATCGTCTGCTAAAAAGAGAAATACAAACAATACCAGTCCAAACAAGACCGTTTGAATGTAACGTGCCTGTTTTAAAAATCGGATATAATCCATTTTCCGCTCGCGTTGCATGCTCTCCATCGTTTGCCTCCTCGTTACATCCCGATTCCTTCGCCCGTCGGATGACGGTGTTCGATTCCTTTTCGGTCCGGTGTCTCAAGCAAATCCATTTTATCGAGCTTCGTTACCGTCCGGTCCGTCCACTTTTGAAATTGCAGCATCCCTGAAATCCACAACATTAGCGGAAACAGATAGCCCCACTGTCCAAGGTGCGGGGCGACAACTGCGGCACCCGCAATAAAGACCGCTTCGAGTAAAGTGATCCCACCGAACAGCAGACCAAGTGGTCGCGCCTGTACCTTCGACCGAACTAACAGAACGGATTGGATCACTCGCTGCATGCCATTATAGGCGAGTAACGGCGTAAGAATCAAAAATCCAACTGCTGAATCCGTCAGGTGCCCGCTTCCGGAGAAGAACAGCACCGCAAAAAATACGCCCGCAATTACATACGTCCGGATTTGCCGGCTGATTTTTGTCCATTTTTGATACGTGCTTAAAGTGTTTCTCATCCGTTCACTCCTCTTGTGTGTTTCGCTTACTTACGGTAACGCTCAATCTCACGCATCGTGACGAATGCCGGATCCAGTTGTTTCGCTTGTTTGTTCAATTGGGACACAATCAAATAGGCGACGATGATCGACATAAGAAAGACCGTAAAAGAAATACCGGCGTATTGTGGAAAAACAGTCCCCACGTAAAGTGTAAAAATTGGGATGAACGAACCGATAATCGATACACGTGCCACTTTCAAGACCGTCTTTTTATAGATATCTTTCGTAAGGCGTTGCTTTAAAATCCGCAGACGAATGATTTCTCTAAGTGCGTTAGCCAAACAGAATACCGTAATCGCAAATAAGGAGATCAGCCCTCGAAAACCCGGGATGAACCAACCAACAAGCGCAAGCAGCAGAACTGGAACCGGCACCAGATGCTGAATCCTTTTTAATGGCGGTCCCAGTAATTTCAACCGTGTATTTTTTTCAATCAATGTACTCACCTTGTCACTCCTCCACTTCTTTAACATTCGCATGAATTTCTTTATCACTGACGAAGTCGGGATCGCCTGACCGGGCAATCTTTTTAAACAACCAATCCGTAACGTAATAGACCGGTGCGAGGATGATCAGCATCCAAAGGGCAATTTTCCAGATCGACATCTCTTTCGTCTCAAGTATCACGGTGTACAGCGAACCGTACAAGACGAATTGAATCCCGAGCCACAGCAACGATTGGTTCATCACTTGGTCGCTTGAGAGATAGCGCGCCAGGATTTTTCGTTTTTCGAGTCGAAACGGGAGATCAAACACGAGAAAGACAAGCGGTAACAGACTCAAGTACATGGTCGTGCTGAAGATTTCCGTAAACGTTCCTGCTGTCGCCATCAAGGCAGCGATGACCCAACTTTTATTCTGCAATTGATTTTTTTCGATATAAGCAACCGTCAACGCCTGTAATCGTTCCTCGCGGAGCGTTTGTTCCATCCTGAAATGCCCTCCCTCGTTTCAACTGTCTATACTGTCATATACTTACAGTTTACCAGTTATGTTTCAAAAAAAAAGAAACTTCCTTAAAAAAGGAGTTTCTAGGCTGAAACCTGAATGATGAGATAGATGACGCTATACGCAACAATTGCTAACGGAATCAGCGCGACACCAATCAACCAACCGTTCTTATCACGGATTCCGAGATACAGAACAAGACAGCCGACGATGAAGGCAATTAACGTCGTAAATGGATTCATAATGCTTCCCCCTCTTGATTACCTATTAAGAAATTTCCCATTCCCTCAAAAGGATAAACACAGAAAACGACTTCAATCGGTTCATCAACATCATCCAGGCTGTAAGCTTCTGTTTTGCCGCCACCACTATAACAAAAAACACCACTCGGCAAATGCCAAGTGATGTACATATGGAGACTATCGGGCTCGAACCGACGACCTTTTGGCTGCCAGCCAAACGCTCTCCCAGCTGAGCTAAGCCCCCTCATATTCTTGTAATCAGTATAAACCATATCGATTCACTTTTTCAATATAAAAAGAGCGCTTCCAAACAAAAACCTCTCCGTCGCCGAAACGACCGAGAGGAGACTGTTACTTATTCAACTCACGCATCAAATCCGCTTGCCGTTCAAGCTCCGCCTGTTGCTCAAGAATCAGTACTTTTTTGTACGTCCGGGCTGAAATCATGATGCTGATTTCATAGAGGACGAACAACGGTACCGAAATCATCAGATGTGACGTCACATCCGGTGGTGAGATTAAAGCCGCGATGACAAACAGCGCAAAGTACGCATATTTCCGATTTTTCCGCATGAACAATGGCGTCACGAGTCCAAGACGAGTCAAGAACATCGTCACGACCGGCAGTTGGAACAAGATACCGAACGGAATCGTCAGCCGTATTAAGAAACTGAAATAGTTTTCGACCCCGATGACTTGCTCGATGCCGAGCTCTTGCCCAAGTTCCGTCGATACTTTGAGTAGAAACGGAAGTAACCAAAAATAAGAGAACGCGATTCCGGACAAAAATAAGAAAAACGTGACCGGAATATACGTCAAGGTCGCTTTCTGTTCCTGTTCGAATAAACCGGGTCGGATGAACGCCCATAGCTGGTACATCCAAAATGGTGAAGCCAGGACGACCGCGATGATGAACGCTAAATTCAAGTACAACATCAGGGGATCGGCCACATTAAAGGCATTCAATCCGATGCCGAGCTCTTTCAGGTCCGACTGCAGAAAACGCACGAGCGGTCGGACGAGCGGAAAGGCCGCGGCGAACAAGACGACGACGATGATGAGTGACCAGACGATCCGCTTGCGCAACTCGTCTAGATGCGATGTCACACTCTGTTCTTGATCAATCGCCATAATTTAATCACTTCTCTTTCGATTCATCCTTGTTGTCTTTATCATCGTCCATGATGCCGTGTGTCGCACTCTTGAACTCTTTTAACGTCTGACCGGCAGCACGACCGAGCTCCGGTAATTTTTTCGGTCCGAAGATGATCAACGCGACGGCACCGATCAAGGCGATGCTCCCCGGTCCGATGAACGCGATGGTTGATGGAATAAGGTTTTCCATTATGATTTCACTCCTTCAGCTGATTGCGAATAATGCTTCATGAAATAAACTAGTGACTGCAACTCGATCGACAAATCGATGTGATGGACCCGAACATGGGCCGGTACGTTCAACCGCGCCGGTGTAAAGTTCAGGATTCCGGTCACACCATACTCAACTAACTCATCCGCTACTGACTGTGCGAACTGGGATGGGACCGTCAAGATGGCGACATCAACCTTGTTCGCTTCGATTTGCTCTTTCATGTCAGAGACATGATAGATAGGAACGTCTTGCGTCGTTGTTCCGACCTTGTTTTCGTCCGCATCAAACGCAACGACTATCCGAGTACTATTATTCTTTAAAAAGTTATAATTTGCAAACGCCGTTCCGAGATGTCCGACCCCGACAAGTGCCACATTCGTGACTTCATCCTGATTCAGTGTCTTTCGGAAAAACGTCAATAGATGTTGTACGTTGTAACCGTATCCTTTTTTCCCTAACGCCCCAAAGTAGGAAAAATCGCGGCGGATCGTCGCTGAATCGACTTTGACCGCTTCACTGAGCTCTGCTGAAGAGACGCGCAGCTTGCCTGAGTTATAAAGACTCTGAATGAAACGATAATATAACGGCAGTCGTTTCGCCGTCGCTTGTGGTATTTTTGTGTCTGGCCCATTCATACTGCAGTTCCCCCTTCGGCCACGTTCTGACGTGGCACCCAAATCAATGCAAAGAATTCTATTCTCTTTGATTGTAAACCACTTCACATAGACTAACAAATAATATATTCCACGGGACTCCTGCGTTTTTTTCATGATAGACTAAAGGGTGGAAGGATGGATGTTTTTATGATTCTCTTACAAGTGAACCAACTATCAAAATCATTCGGTGTTGAGCCGATTTTAGACAATATTAAACTCGAAGTGCAGGAGCGGGACCGGATTGCGCTCGTCGGACGAAATGGTGCCGGAAAATCGACACTTTTAAAAATCATCGCCGGAGAGCTCAGTCATGACTCTGGTGAGATCATGAAGAGTAAGGAAGTGAAAATCGGTTACCTCGCCCAGGACAGTGGTCTTGAGTCGAATGAAACGATTTGGAATGAAATGTTGACCGTGTTCGAACACCTGCAAGAGCAGGAACGTTCGCTCCGTCGGATGGAGATTGAGATGGGGATGGACCATATCTTGAATGATGCTGTTGCTTACGACCGTCTGTTGAAAACATACGATCAGGCACAACATGACTTCTCGGACGCCGGCGGCTATCAGTTCGAAGCCAACATCCGCTCCGTCCTGCACGGGATGCGTTTTTATCCGGACGATTATTCACGCCGGATCCAGACGCTATCCGGTGGACAACGGACGCGACTCGCACTGGCGAAGATGTTGCTTCAGGCACCTGAGCTGTTGATTCTTGATGAGCCGACGAACCACCTCGACATCGATACACTCTCTTGGCTCGAAAGTTACCTGGCTGGTTACCGTGGAGCGGTCTTGATCGTCTCCCACGATCGTTACTTCCTCGACCAGGTCGTCAACGTCGTCTATGAATTGTCACGGAACGTCTGCCGGAAGTTTACCGGCAACTACACGAAGTACTTGGAACAAAAGGCAGCACTGTATGAACAAGAGATGAAGCAGTTCGAACAGCAACAGGAAGACATCGCGAAGATGCAAGACTTCATCCAGCGTAACATCGCACGGGCGACGACGACGAAACGCGCACAAAGCGTCCGCAAACGTCTTGAAAAAGTCGACCGGATTGATCGTCCGGATGGGGATGAACGCAGCACCGTCCTGTCGTTCCCGATTGAAAAACAAAGTGGGAACGATGTGTTACAAGTCACGCAACTCGCGGTCGGCTATGAAGAAGCCGTCTCAAAAGGCATCACGTTCCGATTACAACGCGGCGAATCCCTCGCCCTCGTTGGTCCGAACGGAATCGGAAAATCAACGTTACTGAAAGTTCTTGTCAACCGGATTAAACCGTTATTCGGTGAACATCGTTTCGGGACCGGCGTTTCTGTCGGCTACTACGATCAGGAGCAGGCCGAGCTCAACGACCGCAACCGGGTCATCGATGAAATTTGGAACGAGTGGCCGTTGATGCGGGAACAACAAGTCCGGTCCGTCCTCGGTCAATTCCTGTTCAGTGGTGATGATGTCTTTAAACTTGTCCACGAATTATCCGGCGGCGAGCGCGGACGCCTCGCCCTCGCGAAGTTAAAATTACGCAAAACGAACGTCCTCATTCTCGATGAGCCGACCAATCACCTCGATCTTGATTCGAAGATGGTGCTTGAGAACGCACTTGTCGACTATGAAGGCACGCTCCTGTTCGTCTCCCACGACCGTTACTTCATCGACCGGGTTGCGACACGCGTCATCGAGATGAATCCGGACGGTGTGACGGATTATCTCGGCGACTACTCTTACTATATGGAGAAGAAGGCCGAGAAAGAAGAAATCGCCCGCCTCGAAGCAGAGGAAGAAAAAGCAATCAAAGTCGCTGCTTCGAAAAGCATCGACAAAGATGCGCAAAAAGAAGAACGAAAAAAGAAACAACAGCTCGAACAACTCGAACAAGACATTGAACGGTTGGAAACACGATCAACTGAAATCGAACAACTGCTTTGCGAACCGGAAGTCTTCAACGATATTCCGAAGGCGACGGCGCTGTCGGCAGAACGGGATCAGATTGATACGGACCTCCTCGAACTGATGGAACGATGGGAGAGTTTCCACTAATGCGCTCGAAAAGTTATGTCATCAACCTCGTTCAAGGGTTATTGTCCGGGGTGCTCTATTTCGTTCCGATGTATGCCGACTACGTGTCGGCCTTCATCCGGCCGGATGCCTTTAATGCCGTCGTCCTGTTGTTCATCCTCATCTCGTGCATGATCGGCCTCGTGATTAAGACGTGGAGTGGTCTCTTCATCAGCCTCTTATCCGGATTAATCTGTACGTTGCTGACGACCCAGATGTTCGTTGAACTGAATGACCCGTTAATCATCAGCTATTACGGAGCCGTTTCACCGCTCGTCGCCTTTTTGATCAGCTGTCTCGGCATTTGGGCACTGGCGATTCTCTTTTTTTTACTCGATGGTTTCCAGTACGAAAAACGTCACCATGCAGAGTAACTTCTTCAGTTGTCCGACATAAAAACGCACTTTTTCCCGTAGGAGTCAACGAAACGTGACGCTTTTTAGACTGTAGACGGTTTAGAGCGCAATCCGTCTCGAATCGCTTTTAAAGCGAAAAGCAATCGGTCGCGACCCTGCAGCTCTGCTGTAGCGGCGCGGAAGATTGCCGCTTTGAAGACGAGGCGAGACAGGGAAGCGTGAACTGACAGCATCCTCATGTAAAATTTTCGTGATTTATAAGAGTTTGGCTATACGCTGAAGGCACGTCCCGCGTTCGGGACGTGCCTTTTTGCTTCTAAAAAATACTAGTCCTACTCGTCGATCCGCCTTCAGCTCGTCGGTCGGGCAATCGTAAAGATGTCTCCGACTTTCGCATAGTCGTTACCTGCGAGACGGGCGATCGCTTTTAAACCATCCGGATCAATCCGGAACGACTCGACGAGTTCATCCGCGACGTGATACCGGACGATCTCCCCAATCAAGAGGTTGGCCCCTTCGAGTTCGAGATGATTCGTCAGCTTCAATTCAAAGCGGATCTTCGCTTCTGCGACAGCCGGAACATCGATCAAATCACTATCGACTAACGTCAAATTCGTCCGTTCGAGTTCACTTTCACCATATGCGAGTGGTGCCGCGGTTTCATTGACTGCCTCGACGATTTCTTCACTGACGATATGGATGACGTATTCCTGATTCAGCAAGATGTTTTTTGCGGTATCCTTTTGCCCTTGCTCCGTCTGCTGGACGGCGATGACCAGTTGCGGCGGGTTGCTTGAAGCGACCGTGAAAAAGGAAAATGGCGCCGCATTGACGACTCCATCTGCACCTTTGGTCGTCACGAACGCGATGGGTCGAGGAATGATGCTGCCGATCAACAATTTATAGTTTTCTTTTGGACTTAAGTCTGCTGCATCAAATTTCATAAAAACCGTCCTTTTCGATCACCCGATAAGTGCTGCGAGTGAATAGTCTCCAGCTCCGATCATCGCAACGCCTAAGGCGATGACGATCAGTGCCATGTTGTATTCGTACCCGTTTTGCGTCACCCAGTAACCATTCGTCCCATGCACTTTGACGATTGCGACGATCATCGAACCGATGATCAGGAGGGCTGCAATCCACAGGAATAATCCACCGGCGAATAATAATCCTCCGACCAGTTCAGCAATCCCTGCCATCAGTGCAAGTGTTTTCCCTGGCTTCATCCCGATGGACTCAAACCAACCGCCTGTCCCTGCGATACCATGTCCACCGAACCATCCAAATAATTTTTGTGTTCCGTGTGCCGCAAATGTTAAGCCGATAATCAACCGAATCAGAAATAATCCTAAATCCATCATGTATAAAACTCCTTTTACTTAATGTTTTTTAATTACTATTAGTAACTTAATATCGATACTAAACTATCACTTACTAAAAGTAAATAGATTTGTTTTCGTTATTTTTATTACTATAAGTAAAATAATTCGTATTTTAGCGTCAAAGTGGGTATACTACATATATAAGAAAGGATGAGCGCTGATGGAGAATACACTAATTCCGACGGCCCTTTGTCCGAAAGTCGAACATGCCTTTGAAATATTGGGCAAGAAGTGGACGGGTTTGATTTTACGTCATCTCTTGACGAAGACCTGTCGTTTCAATGAAATTCAAGATGCGATTCCCGAGCTCTCTGGTCGTATGTTAACGGAACGCATGAAGGAACTTGAGGCGGAAGGTATCGTAGCCCGGACCGTCATTCCGGAACGTCCGATAAAAATTCAATACAGTTTGACAGACAAAGGTCGTCAGCTTGAGCCTGTAATTCGTTCGATCGAAGAATGGGCTGAGTTACAAGATTGACTGAAAAGAAGACATCCATGCTGGGCATGTGGTGTCTTTTTTTATTCTTTTTTGCATTGAGAATCCTTTTCATTTAGAATGAAGTCGTGTCCTACCATGAAAGGATGTGTCACGTCATGAAAATCATGATCGGTTTCGTCAGCATGTCTGGCAACACGGAAGACATCATGCACTTACTTAAATCAGAACTCGAGCAAAACGGCTGCCAGGTGCAGACGGAAGAACTCGATCAACTATATCCAAGCGACTTAGCGCAGTATGATGCCGTCCTGCTTGGTTCTTACACGTGGGGCGACGGTGATCTCCCCTATGAAGCAGAAGACTTCGTCGATGAGCTCGCTGCCAGTTCAATCGCGATTCCGGCTGCTGCCTTTGGTTCCGGTGACCGCGATTATCCGAAATATTGTGCGGCCGTCGATCTGCTTGAACAAGCTCTGACGTCAGCTGGTGCACAAGTCGTCTTACCTGGTCTAAAGATTGAATTTGACCCGGATACGGCCGACAAACAACAGGCTTGCCGGTCATTTGCACAAGAATTTTTCAAGCACGTCGAACAGCTTGTCATGAACTAACGCTTTAACAAAGAACGCATTCAAGAAGCAATCGCTATACAGACAAGAGGACTCTTCCGATGTCGGAAGAGTCCCGTGATGTAATGCTTAACCAAGATTCTTTTTCGCTTTCCAGCGTTTTTGAAGATACCACGGCACGATTGTCAAAATTAAAAAGACAATGATTGCACCAATGATGATTCGTGGGTCTTTCGAGACGATACTGCTCCCTAAAAAGTTATAGGCGAACGTTCCGGGAATGATTCCGATCAGCGTAGCTAAGAAGAACGGCAATAAACGAACTTTCGAGAGTCCAGCTGCGTAACTGATCAAGTCAAAATTAAAAATCGGCAACAACCGAAAAATTAAGACATAGATGAACCCATTCTTCTCGAGCTGTTGCTGGATTTGATCGACTTTTCCGGCACCGTTCTTAATAAATCCCTTACCCAGTTTTTTTGCGACTAAGAAGGCGACGACTGCTCCTAGTGTAGCACCGATGACGGTATAGACCGTCCCCATCAAGGCGCCGAAGGCGAGTCCGCCTGTGATTGACAGGACAGACGCCGGAAAGAAAATCAACGGACGTACGGTATAGAGGACGATATAAAGAATCGGTGCCCACATCCCGAACGATAAAATCCATTCCTTGATGTCTGTCGGACTAACATTTAAATACGATCGACTGAACCAAATCAGACCGATGATGACGAGTAACACGAATGCAAGACGTACTCCTTTTTGTTGGCGTGACATAATTTCCTCCATTTCATTGAGCATATATGAACGCGGTATATATAGAATTCCCAACAATCGATTTTCTTATACCTGATGCAATTTATTGAATATGCGTTTCAGCCGCTCACGATTTTGGGAACTACTAAAAGATAACATGGAAAATAGAAAGGTGATAACTATGACACAATCAATAAAAGCACTCGTCTTTGATGTCTATGGTACATTATTTGACGTTCATGCTGTTAAAGTCAAAGCAGAAGAACTCTATCCGGAGCATGGCGCAGACATCAGCCAAGTCTGGCGTCAAAAACAACTTGAATATTCCTTTTTACGTCAACTGAATGGACAATACGTTCCGTTCAGTCAAGTGACGCGTGATGCACTCCGTTATGCCCTCTTACAATTGAAGTTGCATGTGACGGAAGAAAACATTGCTGCCTTAATGGAGGCCTATCTCGAGCTGTCGCATTACGACGAAGTCGAAGCAGTCTTACAAGAGATGAGCGGCAAACAATTGGCCGTCTTTTCAAACGGCTCCCACGATATGCTTGACCCGTTAATCGAACAGTCCGGACTCGGATCACTGTTTGATCACATCATCAGCGTTGATGACATCAAACAATACAAACCGACGCCTGCTGCTTATATGCATGCGCTGAACACACTCGGTCTGAAACGCGAGGAAGTCTTGTTCATGTCCTCGAACGGATGGGACATCACCGGAGCGAAGAGCTTCGGTTTCCGGACGGCCTGGATCAACCGGTCCGGCTTACCGGTCGAAGAACTGAACCTCGACCCCGACAGCATCTATGACGACTTGAACGGTTTGCTCGAATGGAAATGAAGTTAATTAAAAAGACAGCCGATACTCCTCCGTTACATCGAGGAAAATCGGCTGTTTTTTAGTAATTCGCAAGACGCGAATATCCTTTTTTAAAGAGATCTAGCTTCAGTCCACCGTCTTTTTCGATGAAGAAGAGGTACTCTTTTTGATCTGTATCTTTATAAAAAACTTTATAGAGCGTCAATGTGCGTTTCTTATTGTTCTCGACTGCGACTACTTCGTGCTTTGAGATGACTTCTGCTTGTACTTGCTCCGCGTCAAGACGGTCGACCATCGGCTGGAAGGATTCCTTTTCCGCATCGGTCGCCGGTTTCCCCGGTGCGATCGTGAAGTAATCGTCACTTGCCTTGTTCGTCAATCCGTACTTCCGGTCGACGAGAACGACATTTTTTAGTTCACCGTTTACCGTCCGGTCAAACGCATACAGCTTCTCGATCCGCGTTTGCTCTCCTTCAGCACGACCGATTTCGTACAACGGTTCTTGTTTCGTATTCGTTTCGACTGCTTTCTTATCCGGGACAAGTTCCTCTTTGTAAGCGACTTGATAGGCATCGACGATTTCGCGAATCTGTAGTCCGATCGCAACCACGACGAGTATACCAAGTACGACGATAATGACTTTTTTCATGTTGGTTCCCCCATGTCTCTCGTATTCCTTACTTTAAATCTAGCCCAGGTTCTGCATTCATGGCAAGTGTCGATTGGCGTTGCGCCCGATAGGGATGAATCGCGGCGGCTCCGATCATCGCTGCGTTATCGCCACATAAGTGCATCGGTGGGATGACGAGGGTGATCCCTTCACGCTGACAAGCTTCCGTCAATCCGTGGCGTAACCCTTTGTTCGCCGCGACACCACCTGCGAGTAAGAGTTGTTTTCCACCCTTCTCTTTGACGGCACGAATCGATTTAGCGACGAGCACTTCGACGACACTCGCTTGAAAACTTGCTGCCAAATCTTCCGGGATGATCACTTCACCCCGTTGCTCTGCATTATGCACCGCATTGATGACAGACGATTTTAAGCCGCTGAAGCTAAAATCATACGAATCTTTTTCGAGCCAAATCCGTGGGAAGTGGAATGTGTCTTGTCCTGTTTGTGCCAATTGGTCAATCCGGGGTCCACCGGGATACGGTAATTTCAATGTCCGTGCGACTTTGTCGTATGCCTCGCCTGCTGCGTCATCACGTGTTTCACCAATCACTTCATACACACCATCTTCCGGCATATAAATCAATTCCGTATGACCGCCTGAAGCAATCAGGCAGACGAGCGGAAATTCGAGTTCCTGGACGAGGCGGTTCGCATAGATGTGTCCGGCGATATGATGGACGCCGAGCAATGGTTTACCGTGCGCGAAAGCGAGTGCCTTCGCTGCACTGACCCCAACGAGAAGTGCACCGACAAGACCTGGCCCTTCCGTAACCGCAATCGCATCGATGTCGTCAATCGTTACGTTCGCTTCCGTCAAAGCATCATCGATGACATAAGTGATCCGCTCGACGTGATGACGTGATGCGACTTCCGGGACGACTCCGCCAAAGCGTTTATGGCTCTCGATTTGAGACGAGACGACGTTCGATAAGACGTCCGTTCCTCCCCGGACGACGGCAGCTGCCGTCTCATCACAGCTTGATTCAATAGCAAGTATCAATGGTTGTGTCATGTCTCGTCTCCTTCTAGTTCCAACCAGTAGATGGCTGCATCTTCATTATTGTCTTGATAGTAACGTTTGCGTGTTCCGGCATATAAAAAACCGAGTTTTTCATACAAGGTACGTGCCGGTGTATTCGAGACGCGGACTTCAAGCGTCATTGCCCGCAGACCGAGTTCCCGTGCGACTTCAATCAATTCCTCTAGCAACCCTTCACCAAGCCCGAGCCCACGTGCCGTACGTTTCACAGCGACGTTCGTGATATGACCTTCATCCGCGATATGCCAAAGTCCGGCAAAGCCAATGATTTCGTCCGTTTCTGCGACAAGGTAATAGGCATTCGGATTTTGCGTCATTTCCGCGATGAAGGCTGTGAGCGTCCAAGGTGTCGCAAAGGACTCCAGTTCGACCGCATGCACACCGGGTGCATCGGCGACTGTCATTTTACGAATACGCGCGTCAGTCATGACGTTGCGCCTCAATCCACTTCGCTTCTGCCTCGGCAAGGCGTAAATAGCGTGGTTCAAATGCATGCACATCGACCGGGACACGTGTCGCGCCTAGTAAAGCCAATACACCTGCGCGTGGCGTCCGAAACGCAGGCCCAACGATTTCAAACGGTTGCAGCGCTTTAACGAATTTTTCCGTATCACCTGTCATCAACGTATCTGTCGGTAACGTCGCAACAAAGTCAGCGACTGTCGTGTGTTGTTCGTCGCCAACGCGCTCACCGTTTTCGTACATACCAACAAAGCCCGTTCCGCGGCGTGCATCTTGAATCGCGACGACCCGTCCCGTCCGTCCTGTTGATGCTGCCATCAGCTCGAGCGTCGAGACGGCAACCAGTTCGATGCCAAGTGTATAGGCAAGTGTTTTGGCCGTCGTCGCTCCGATTCTCAGTCCCGTATACGAACCCGGACCATCTGCGACGACGATGCGTGTTAATTCTTTAGGTGACCAGTTCGCTTCTTGCATCAATCGTTCGAGTAACGGCATTAACTTCGTTGCATGGTTCAAGGACGTCACATACGATGCTTCCGCAATGATTTGTGTTCCGTCCGACAGCGCAACAGAAAGTTGTTTTGTTGATGTATCGATCGCTACGATTTTCATAAGCTTAATCCCTCACATATCTTAATGTACGCCTCACCGATTGGCTGAAGACGGAAACGTCGTGCATGGTCTCCTGTCCGTTCGATTGTGATGACGAGCCGTTCCGGAGGCAAGACGTCTGCAATCAACTCTGACCACTCAACGACTGCGACCCCGTCGCCGTTCAAGTATTCTTCAAGACCAATGTCGTCACCCGATCCCTCTAGACGGTAGACATCCATATGGTATAACGGCAAACGACCATTATAGACCTTCATGATTGTAAAGGTCGGACTGTTGACATTACGCGTCACACCAAGTCCTTTTGCGAAACCTTGCGTAAACGCTGTTTTTCCCGCTCCAAGATCGCCATCTAATGTAATGACCATCCCCGCGAAGGCACGGTGTCCGAGTGTTACTGCGAGAGCCGTCGTCTCTTCTAGATTTGCCATTTCAAGTTCTATCATCCTGCGTCCCTCCTCTTGTCATCTTTCTCTATTGTATCTATTGTACCGAACAAAAAAGACAAAAAAAAATACGAAACGCTGAACGTTTCGTAGTAAAGTTGAAGTTAAGTTTAAAATTGGTTGCGGGGGCTGGATTTGAACCAACGACCTTTGGGTTATGAGCCCAACGAGCTACCAGACTGCTCCACCCCGCGACGATAAACGTTTCGGATTTGAATTATTTAAAAATTGGTTGCGGGGGCTGGATTTGAACCAACGACCTTTGGGTTATGAGCCCAACGAGCTACCAGACTGCTCCACCCCGCGATGATATAACGTTTCGACAGATATTAATATAACATGTCGTTTCGTGAATTACAAGGAATTCATTAATTTTATTTAAATATTTTCTTGAAATAACTCAGAAAATGCTCTTTTTGCTTTTAATTAAGCAGCTGTCAGCTTGATTCAGCATGTAGACAACATAGTAATCTTTTTCTTTTTTCCTTCCTATCGACTTTGTCCTAGCAGACAATGAGTAGCGAATTGCCTGTCTGTTAAAGAGAAAAAGGACCGACCTGCAAGATGCAGATCGGTCTTTTTCAATTGCCTGGCAACGTCCTATCCTCACAGGGGGAAGCCCCCAACTACTTTCGGCGTTCAAGTGCTTAACTTCCGTGTTCGGCATGGGAA
>NZ_JACSMK010000009.1:0-133256 GCF_018618595.1 Exiguobacterium sp. s133 | reverse complement strand
AAAGTCCATCACCTGATCGACCTTGCGGACCAAGTGGTCCGCAGGAACCAATTGTTCGAGTGTGACCGTGATGTTTTCAGAACGATGGTATTGATTTCGTTTTCCCATCATGCGAAACCCTCCTTCGTGGTATATTTCTTTTATTTTATAATATGAAAGAAATCTAAAAAAGCCTCGATTTCCGATCTAATCGCTTCCTAGTGGAAAGCAAACAGGAGCGACCCTACAGTGAAGCGAAGCGGCGCGATGTTTGCCACAGGAAGACGATTAGGAAGGAAAGAGAGAGCAAAAAAAAAGATGGGAAATCACATTCAAGTGACCTTCCATCTAGTTTGTCTACACGCTGATTACATTTAAAATAACCTGACAAAAGTTTTTAGCATATTTAAGTGGGCATTAAGAAATAAGCAACAAGAAGAGCGTACGAGATTTTTATCTCGTACGCTCTTCTTGTTTATTCGTGTATTTGTTTTTAATACACTTACTCTTAAATACAATCAACACATACTTAAAGTAGAAGTGCATTACTCCGATCATGGTGTTCCCAGCGTTCTAACGGATGGAAGTACAAGAAGTAGAAATCTCCAGATCGATGCCAGTCTCGAATTATGAAATCAAGTTCTTTAATGCGATCTAAGTTTAGTTCCAGCTCTTTCAAATTCTCCGCCTTCCGACTTTTATTAAATCGGATAGAATGAGTGAACTGACGCCAGTGGCGTTTTGCTGGCATTTCTTCATTCAGTTGGTAAGAACTTAGCCGTTCTTTTTGAAGAACAAAGGATAAATGATAAGCAAAAGTTCCCTTTAATCGCTCAATCTGTTCCCCATAGATACTAATGATCTGTTGTTTCAATAGATCATCATAGACTTCTTCCGAAACAGTGACAGTGATTTGAGTATCACGTTTAATAGAAGAAGCTCCGCTAATTTTGACAGAAGAGAAGAGACCAAAGATTGAAAGGTCGCCTTCTTCACTTCTTACTGCAACACGATAATAACCAAGTTTTACAAGACGCTGTGTTGTAAGAGTGTAGCTCTTACCACTATCGTTTCCATAAATCTTTTTAACAAGTTTCGAAATCGGAAAAACAATTTTCCGACTGGTTTGGAAGGTGACATCCCGATAAGACAGAATCTCATTAAGGGCTTCAAAATCGCGTGCGTCAAGATCCGGAACATTTCCCTCGAGTTCGGCAATGAATTCGTTACTTACAAGAACAGATAAATTAGTCGGTACACCTTGTTTATATTTAGGGACAACAGCGGAATAGTCATGTAGATCGAGGGATAAATCACTCAACATGCTTTCACCCTGACTAAATTTTTCTGTCGAATTCTTCATACGATCAGCGATTCCGAAAAAGGGTACAGTAATTGAAGTAGAAGTAGCCACATGTGCCTTTGGTTGCGATCGTTGCAATTCCTTCGCAACTTCTCCAATGACCATTAAAATATCTGTCCGCATTGTCGTCGTTTGTTGATTTTTCGTTTTTTGTCCCCAATGCGGATAGGTATGAATAAGTAAGTTATTATTCTCGGCCCATTCTTCAAGTTCCTGTACATGTTCTTGCATTAATTTTTCAACACTATCAGCAGAGAACTTTCGCTGAAATCCTTCCTTACCCGCAATGTCCCAGTATTCAATATACATCTTGTGAAGGCCACGTAATTCTTTCATGGGCCCTTTATTCTCAAGATAGTTTTTAACAGCTGCACGAACCCAGCGGCGTTTCAGTTTTTTAAATGAGTAATAACGAAGCTTTGTATAGACATCTTCTTCATTCTGAAACTCATAATACTCTTCATAGAGTTGATTTACATAGGCTTCGACATCAATGATATCGATTGAGATCAGTTGTTCTGTAACATCGTTTTCTAACAAGGTCTTCGCTGCTTGAGACACAACAAGTTGTCTATGTTGGACGGACGAGGTAGAGTCCATGATGCATCGCCCCCTTAATTCAATACAACAAGCATAGCATGTATTGTTAAATGTGAGGAGATTTGATAAAAAGTGTGCGCCGGCGCATACTTTTTATATTTCACATACCATATTTAATATAAAAAATAAATCTATCACGAGGGATTTTTGAAGTTTAAATCTACGCGTAAAAAGTAAGCCATCAATCATCAACATGTTATTTTTTATTTTCATGAATCGACTGAAATAGATAGATTAGGGATCATCGTCACGACGCCCATAAAATATGATGAGAGGATTTTGAGCCTCGATAAGTATAAATTAGTAAAACACAAAATAGAAGATGAAGTGTCACGTGAAACACGAAATCATGCACTGTGAGAAACACCTTGTAACGATATGATTTGATTGTTTGATGACAGAGTTGGTTGATGGAAGATGTATAGAATGATCCTTCGATTGGTCACGAGGAACTTGGTTCGTGTACTTTCAGGATTTACCATAGGTCTTATAAGAAAAAAAGTGTGCGCCGGCGCACACTTTTTTAGAATGAGTAAGGTGAAACACTTAATAGAGATCGACTAGTCGAGATTTGATCCCAGACATCTTCAATGGAGACCGTATGATTGGTATCATCTACGGCTTTATTCAGCGTGTATTACTATCAAATCATTTTTGAAGTGTTTACATAAAATAAAGTTGAATCAGAAAAAAAGATGCAAGTATGAAATTCAAGACACTTGAGGGAGATATGACAAAGACGTCAGTTCCAATCACAAGCATTTCCATCGTTATCACGGTCTAAGTCATGGGGATCATATGTAGGACCTCCGGCAGCTATATAAAAGTCTTGAGCGGCTTGGGCGCTGGAAAAATCACCACAATCGCGATCTACGCCAAATGGATCGTATTCAAGATCAGTTGCTACTTCTGTTTCTTCTTCATCCATGTATTCCTCATCAGGTATATTCTCATCTTCATCTATCATCTCGATACTTGATAAAGACGATTCGAGTTCATCGACCTTCTCTTCCGCAGCAATTCGTTTCGTTTCTTCTTCTTTGAGTTCACTCTCTAAAGCAGCACGTTTGTCTGCTTCTTCCTGGTAACTTTCAACCGTTTGTAGACGTAACTCTTTTTCTCGTGCTAACTCATCTTTCAATTTTTTCGTTTCTTGTTGTTGCTCTTTTAGTTTAAGTTGTGTGTCTTTCAATGACGTCTCTAACGCCTTAGACTCTTTCTTTAATGATTCCAACATCTTGATTTCTTTTGAAGAAGTTCTTGCTTCAATTTTTTGAGATTCATTTATTCCATCCACCATATAGATAGAAGTCGCAAAAGCAATAAACACGCCTAACCAAACGACAAAGACTGGATACTTCACTGGATTTCGAAGTCTTGGTTTGAAATAAAAATACAGACCAAGGGCGGAAACGAATAAGCCAATTAGACTCCAAAAGGTGAGAGTAAAGAGTAACAGATAAACGATAGCAATCACGATGAGTAAGAACACTTTTCGGATGTTCATGAATTCAGCTCCTTAAAAAATTATTATGCATCTTGTATTTTTATTGTACATATTTACAAAGAAAAATAGATTAGAAATTTATACTTCTCATCTGGAAAATAGCTTGCAATGCCCTAGTGCTAGTATGAATAAAACACAAGTATTCAATGATCAAAAATAGTTGATAGCTTTAATCAGGGCAATGGACTTAAGCTGTACGGAATCGAAATAAAAACTGCCAAGGAGCGTAGGTCAAAATCAAAAGCATTATACATGATTGGCTAGTGAGTAAAGAACGGTTAACATCGTTAAAGGAAAAACGATGTTTGCCAATGCTCTGTACGTACCAGCTGCACTAGAAGATTTAGTTACAAAGTTAAATAGTGACATTACCTCGAAGTACATTACATCTAATAACGTAAGTGAAAATTTAGCTTATTATTATGGTGAACTTAATATGATCCATCCGTTCCGGGAAGGGAACGGACGTACACAGAAAATATTTATTGAAAAAGTAGCAGATAAGTTGGGTTACTCTCTCCAGTTGGAAAAGGTAGACTCTAAGAAATTACTCGAGGTAACGATTGAGTCAGTTAATGGAACTGGAAGACCTCTAAAAAAAGTATTCGAAGAGGTAATTGAAACCAAGCACTTTAAAGGTAAGTCTGAGCAACCAAATATAAATAGTAAAAGTATCACTTCAACAAATGTAACTAAAAACAACCACGATTTAGAAAGGTGAACAAAAAAGGAGGAGTTAGTATGGATGAAATCAAGCGATTGAAAGAAGATCTTGATAATAGTGCAGATTGGAATGTAACTATTACAGTTATTAAAAAAGATCTTGAAAAACTAATTAACGCATATGAAGAATTAAAAAAGCAGTCTAAGCAAAAGGATGAAACTAAAAAATAAAGAAAATGTTAAAGGACTGAGTCAAAGCTTCTTAAGAAGTGAATGACTTGGTTCTATTTTTATAAAAAAAATCTTATGAGGACTTATGTATTGTTTTATAGAATCGCACAGTATGGGAATATCAGTGTTTAAAATGTATACCATGTTTTATGCTGGAGCATAAAACATGGTTGTATGAGTGTAAAAAGATAACTCCAGCTAAAAAGACGAAATCATCTCTCCGTCACCTTTTCTGTAGTAGCTTCAGCCCCTTCAGTTCTGTCTTCAAGACTTTGCCGCGGAGAATCATGAAGTGTTTCAATGTCGAAATGACAAGCTAACACGTATCCGGTCCGTTCGTGAGGACTGTCTAATGATTCGGGAATAACCGAGATATTTGACGAACAAGTAACCATGAACTCCTTCATGCGCCTCGATTCCGCGAACTGGTTCATATGTTCAGATACCTCTTCTGTGTAATAAACTGTGACCAACAGCTTTGGGCTTGGTGTTTTCCAATTCTCTTGTTTCAGTATCGCACGCTCTAAAAAAAATTGATGACTGAGTAGTTGGAAATACGTTGGCAACTTGAACCATGCAACGTCTTTCTGATCTAAGTAACCAAGAGTATTTAAATCTGCAGGACTGACAGCTCGGTCTCGCACTCTTGTATTTCTTTGATTCTGGACTTCTTCAAAGCTTCCCACATCATCGCTAACTTTTATTGAGATAAATGCTCTTTGCCCTTCATCCATTTTATATATCTTTGAATAGAGAGCATACTTCGGAAATCCTTTGTGAATAGACAGACGAAAACGATCGCTCAAAGCTTCTCGTTCTTCGACATCATTGGTCTCGAACTTAAAATTATCAAATTCAACATGATTTACGAGAGTATACCAATACCCGACACTCGTCGCCGTACCAAGTCTTTTATTTTCCAGACGAATTGATGCTATGTCATTTTTTTCGTTCAGATCATTCGAATCTATCCATTTAACTTTTTCAGACAATGGTGGATGCAGCGGAACATGTATCTCTTTCTTCTGGAGCGACAAGAACGATCCATTCTCAACCCGATAGCGTAAGGCGTTTGCCCTTGCTTCTTTCTCTGCAATCTGAAGCGTCGATTCTGCAACTGAAACAGAATCCTTTGCTGCTTTCGCGGAATCTTTTGCTGCTTTTGCCGATTGTTTAGAGTCACCTCTCGCTTCTAAAGCTGTCATGGCATTGATAATGCTCACAATCATGCCACCGGCGACAAATATCAACGTCGCGATGTCGCTCGCTTTTTCAAAAAGGGTTGCTATTGATCCAATAACAAGTGTAACTACTAGAACCATAATCGAGGCTGTTATACTGATAGTCGCAAAAATTTTATTCATGTCTCACCTCTATTTTTCCTTTAATCATACCAAATAGCCTCTGAACTCCCACGGATGATTATGATGTAGTAAATCAATTAAATAACTTTTGGTAAATACTTCGAGATGGAAGTACGACTACTTCTTTTGTAATAGGTAATTTAATAAGATCTTCGATTCTTACAAAATATATTGGATCATTAGATTTATTTAAATTAACATGAGGATCTTTTGAACAAATACAGGTGTGAGGGTCAAACATCTTGATAACATACACTTCTCCAAGGTTTTCTATAGACACTTTCAGCATAGTTTTATTTTTAATAAAAATATTAGTTATTATTCTTCCATATAACATCGAAAGGAGCCAAGCAATAAAAAAGATACCTATGGACATGAGGATAGTGTTAGTCATATTTATGTTTTCAGATTTAAAAAGCTTCCATAGGATATAAGGAAAGATTAATAGGTAGGTTAAGTAAAAAGCTAATTCTCCTATACTTAGAAAGCGTTTTTTTAAAAGCTGATCGTCGGTTAAAAAAACACTTTCAAAATGGCTTTTTGATACAAGAGACATTCCATAAACAATCAGTGGAGGTAAAGAAAAAACGAATGCGATGATAGCTGATACTTTCATATGAATTTCTTCCTTTCAACTTTTATGAACTAATCTACGAACTTTAATGTATTAAGTTTCTCTAAAGGTAAGAACTATATGTTTTTATATAAAATGATGGTTTTGAAAACGAAACGTTATTGTTTCTGCTACAGTAATGATTATTCTTTATTAAATTTCCTGCTCTTTTTATTAGATGAAATTAAATTAAACAATACGGTAGGTAATAAAACTCGATACACCTTTTAGAAGACTTTTAAAAGTCTTTTAAAAGGTGTATGATGGAATAAATAAAGGGAGGGATTGATTATGGGAATGAGAACACTCGATATTCCAACCACTTCAATTTCTGATGTCAAACGGTCGCCTATGGAAGCATTCCAAAGAGCTGATCGTGAAGCAGCTGGTGTCTACGTCTTTAACCGTGAAAAAGTTGCTGGTGTCATGCTTACCCAACAGCAATACGAGTCACTAAATAAAGAAATTGAAGAATTGTACAGCCGATTAGATGATTTGACAGTTGAGATGCGACTATCTAATAAAAATGTCCGCACATATTCTGATTCAGAAGTTCGTGGAGTACGAGTTAATCACCCATCGACTATTGATGAAATGGATGGGTGGGAATGATGATTGTATCAGCTTGAGTGGACGCAGTATTCAAAGGAAGACTACGATGATCTTGACGGTAGTCAAAAGATATTCGTGGATAAGGCATTAGATAGAATTATTTCTAAAGGAATGGAGGCAGGACAACCACTTAATGGGAACCTGTCTCATTGCAATAAGTTAAAAAACAGGAAGATGGGGTTACGTGTTGTCTTTAGAAAAGTAGAAGATAAACTTCAAATCATTCAGATTGTTGCTATCGGTAAAAGAGATAAAGATGAAATTTACAAAATTGCTGAAAAGCGTCTGTATTAAGTTATTGAGGAGGATCAGGTATAGTTACTTTTAAAGTATCAATATGCTGATCCTTTTAAACGTTTAAAAAGATGCCTTAGCCTAAGTTACATAGAAAGTTTGAAAAATAACAAATAAATGAATGAGGGAATTCACTTGGAAGATAAAAAGAAATTAAAAAAGGAAGACTTAATACAACGCTTAGATAGGCACTTAGATTGGATTAAAAGTTGTGACACAAAAGCATCAATTGTCATTGCTGGGGCAGGTATTTTTCTAAGCATATTTACTGCCGAACATTCGATTAATATGTTGAATCAAATTCTAACTCAAACAATAAGAAACATTAACTTTTCTAATTTTTTGTATTTAACTCTTTTTGTTATCTCCTGGGGAGGATTTATTCACGGTGCTTACTGCTTGGTAAGAGTTCTAGTGCCGATGATGAAAAAAGAAGTCTTGATATACCAACAAGACACTCGATTGGATTCACTTTACTATTTTGAATCAATAGATGATAAAAAATTTCTAGAGTTTAAAGAGAAAATGATAAGCGAGACTCCTGAAGAAGAAATCGAGGATCTACTTACCCAAATCTATATCAACGCACGTATATGTTCTGCGAAGTATTCATTCTACAGGAGGGGAATCAGGTCTATCTTTATTGGTATTTCAGGAGTACTCATATTATACACAGTTGGGATAATATTGTTGAAATTAGGAGGCATGGGTTAATTGAACTTTACAGATTATGATTATAAGGAAAGAAAAAAGAAAGTCGAAGAAATATTAGATAATACGGATGCTGTAAACGAAGTTGATAAATTTCCTAAAGATGAAGATTTCACTTACACGAATGGCTATAAAGCTTGGGCAGTAGCTATCTTTGTGGATTTAAGAGATTCTACATCATTGTTTAGTGGCGAGGATGATGTCTCAATAGCAAAAGTGATACGGGGTTTCACTTCCGAAATCATCGAAATTTTAAAGAAGGGTACTGGTGAAGACCTAAAAGAAATTGGTATCAGAGGTGACTGCGTGTATGCTGTGTATTCAGCACCGTTTAAAAAAGATACCTACGATGTAGCCGACAGAGCTTTTCATATTAATACCTACATGAAAATGCTGAATAAACTGCTAGAGGAAAAAGGACTCCCTTCTATCAAAGCTGGAATAGGTTTAGCTGAAGGAAAAACATTAACTGTTAAAGCAGGAAGAAAACATTCTGGGATTAATAATTTAGTCTGGATTGGAAAATCGGTTGCAACTGCTGCTAAACTTTCTGATTTAGGTAACAAAAATGGAATTGGTCCCATTGTTATGTCGTCTGTTTTTTATTCGTATTATATCGATTTACAAAAAAAAGTGAACTCAAAAGCCGAGGACTGGTGGACAAAAGGTAATGATGAAAAATATGGTGAGTATTGGCATGGGAATATAATTAAAACTGGCTTTAACAAATGGATTGAAGATGGGATGAAAGAATAACACATTTGCTATAAGAATGTTTTTTTGAGTCATGTAAAGCGGAATGGAAGAAGTATACTCATTCCACTTTACATGACTCCTTTATTTTAATTGTTATATTATGCGAACATTATAAATTTCAAAAATGAAGATACTAAATTAAATTATGTTTTTTCATTTCAATACTTTATATAAAACGGTCGTTTAATATAAGATTATTGCGTGTATGAAAACTAAAAGACCCTCTTGGTTTCAACCAAAGAGGATCTTCAAGAAATTATCACTAAATGTGTACAGTATCTTTTTCTTCTTTTTCAAGGATTGTTACTAATTTATAAAAGCTTGTCTTTTTGACTCCGGCTTCTTGCATGGCTTTGACGGCCGTTATTTCTTTGCGTTTCCATTTCCAATACACTTCTCTGAACTCGTCTGACACTAAAACCTTTGGTCTTCCGAACTGAACACCATTCTGTAAGGCTAAGTCGATGCCTTCCCGTTGTCGTTTACGAATACGTTGTCTTTCCTCCTCAGCCATCCAAGAAAGGATCTGCAATACTAAATCTGCAATGAACGTCCCCATACTATCTTTATATTGAGTAGTATCGAGTAACGGCATATCTAATACAATGATGTCGGCTTCGATATTTTTAGTTAGATCGTTCCACTCTTGAAGAATCTCTTCTTTGTTGCGACCGAATCGATCGAGTGAATGAATGCACAATACATCGCCTTTTCGGATGATCCGTTTGAGTAACTGATAATTTGCTCGCTCAAAATTTTTACCACTCTGTTTATCGAGATAAATGTCTCGTTCGTTGATGCCAATTTTTTTCATGGCCTCTAGTTGTCGACCTTCATTTTGATCTTTACTGCTGACTCGTATGTATCCAAATTTACGATTTTCCATAATTCACCTCGAAAACGATTTTCTTCACTCATTATACCTGAAATACGTTCGTAAAAGTATATGCAAATAGGCGAACGTCCGTAAAGTGATTTAATACTTTTTCGGACGTTATTTTGGTATGTCAGAAGTTATTTTTCGTGTGTCCGTAAAAGTGTACTTTTACGAACGTTGGATAAGATCATGCAGACGGGGATAAAAACATATGCTACAGAAATTATGTAAGGGAGAAAATGAATGATGAGCATTCTCATAACAGGCTTTAATCGTAATGTGGGTTTTGCAGTCGGTCATGCGTGGAAGGAAGAATCGAATTTTTCACAAAAAGTTAAAGAGCAAAATGATACGTTTAATAAAATTATTTTCATTTTTAATTTTATAACTTTATAAGTTTTCTTAATTAAAATATTAAAAGAAATAAAATGTTGGAAGTGAAAAGGTAAATAATTTTTATTATAAAAATTAAAACTATCTTTTATTGAAAATTAGTACAAAAAATCAAAAAAAGTAAAACTATTTGTGAACTGCTTACGTTATCTCTGTGTAGTCCAAAAAATCAAAGGGGTGTTTACAAGATGAAGATGAAAAAGTCGTATCTCGCCGTTCCACTCAGTGCCGCATTATTGATTCCAGCAGCAGGCGTCAGTGCCCATGGTCATGAAGATCATAGCAAGATGTCCCACAGTTCGGGTAAGGTCTCCCTCGATGTTTCGTCGCCAGCGTCGGATTTGCGAGCGACGCTTGATCAGCTTTTATCTGAACACGCATATTTAGCAGTCGTCACGATGCAAAAAGGAATTGACGGAAAAGAAGATTTCGAACAAGCAGCAGGTGCCTTGAATCAAAATACAGATGATCTTTCGGCCGCGGTCGGATCTGTTTATGGGGATGAAGCGGGCGAAGCGTTCAAGGAAATCTGGTCGAGCCACATCGGTTACTTCGTTGATTATGTCAAAGCGACGGGTGCCAAGGATGAAGACGCCAAACAAAAAGCCTTAAAAGAACTCGACGAATACCGCGTCGAACAAGCAGCCTTCCTCGACAAGGCAACAGAGGGGCGTCTGAAAGCGGCTGATTTAGAAGGTGGATTGAAAGTCCATATCACGCAATTGCTGACTTCGTTTGATAGTTATGTCGCGGGCGACTATGATGCCACATACAGCAATCTGCGTATCGCCATCGAGCATATGTATATGGTGGGTGAAGGATTGTCCGGCGCCATCGTCGATCAATACCCAGATAAATTCAAAAATACGAAAGTCGATACACCGGCAGCGGATCTCCGTGCCGGACTGAACCGAAACTTCTCAGAACACGCAGCGCTTGCGATTCTGACGATGCAAAAAGGAATCGACGGTGCGAAGGACTTTGACGCAGCGGCCGGTGCCTTGAACGAAAATACAGACGATCTGTCCGCTTCGATCGGTTCTGTCTACGGTAGCGAAGCCGCACAAGAGTTCAAGAAGATCTGGTCGAGCCACATCGGCTACTTCGTCAATTATGTCAAAGCAACAGGCGCGAAAGACGAGGAAGCACGCGACATGGCCGTTCAGGAACTGGATGAGTACCGCGTCGAACAAGCCGCGTTCCTCGATGCCGCAACGGAAGGTCGCCTGAAGTCGAAAGACTTGGAAGAAGGACTCAAGGTCCACGTCGATCAACTGTTACTGGCGTTCAACAGCTACAATGAAAAAGATTACGACAAAACGTACCCGGCGATCCGTGAAGCCTACGGTCATATGTACGGTGTCGGTGAAGGAACAGCAACCGCAATCGTTGATCAGTTCCCGGATAAATTCAAAGGCGCACCAGCCGGTATGCCGAATACGGGTCTTGGTGGAGCAGCTGAAACACAATCTTCAGCCGGCATCCTCTGGTCATTACTCGGAATCGCCGCTGCGTCAATCCTCGGATTCTTCGCACTCCGTCGTCGTCCTCAGCAATGAACGTAAAAAGAAAAGATGATGTCCGAGGACATCATCTTTTCTTTTTTTTAGGTTACAAATAGTTCATTGGGTTGACACTATTCGCTGCAGAATAACTGCTGTATTTATAACTGTTTTTATGAATCTCAAAGTGCAAATGATTTCCGAACGAGTTTCCTGTATTCCCAACTGTTCCAATCTTCATACCTTTAGAGACTGTCTGACCACTTTTTACCGAAAGGCTGTTCATATGAGCATAAACGGTTACGTATTTTTGATTCTGTAGACTATGTGAAATCATAACGTGTTTACCGTATGCACCGCTGTTTTTAGATGTAGTGACTTTTCCACTGGCAGAAGCGTAGACGGGTGTGCCTTTTGCTGCAGCTAGATCAACGCCATTATGGAATGTATAACCGTAAGCACCATTAGAGTTTCCGTATCCTTGGGTCAGCCGACCTTCTGTAGGAGAAGCAAAAAGAGAGTTATTATATGATGTTTTTTTGGCAACGTGGCTCTTATATTTTTTTAGGTAAGAACTATAGATATACCGTGTGTTTCCTTTATAAAGTACTTTTGTCCAAGTTCCTTTTTTTCCTAAATAAGAAAAGGTCTGCCCAGTGTTAGTGATGCCGACAATTTTGTGATTGAGAGAAGGACCAGTCCGAACACGAAGATCGTCTGTCTTCACTTTTACGTTATATGCACTACTTGCTTCGACTTTTGGACTATGCATCGAAAAAGTTGTTGTGAGTAAAACACTAGAAGCGATAAGTATTACCTTGTTTTTCATTAGTTGTACTCCTTTAAAGATAAAGATACAGTGACGAACGATTTGTTAAAAGGAGTATAGCATCACTATATTACAAAAAAGTATATCAAATTCATTTCAAAAATTGACAAGAGATTTAATCAAAAAATGCATAGTTTTTTCACAAACGGATTTTATGATAAAAATTAAACACATTTCTTTTTTATAAATATTCCAAAAAATAGATTTATTTTTTGTGTGTAGGAGGAATTTGATGGAATTATCTTTTTTGTTAGCTTTTGGGGCAGGGTTTTTATCTTTCATTTCGCCATGTTGTCTGGCTTTATATCCCGTTTTTTTATCTTACATTACAGGGGTTTCAGTTAGAGAGTTAAAAGAAAATGAAAAGTGGAACTGGAATGGAGTTCCCCATACATTAGTTTTCCTACTTGGATTTTCGAGCGTATTTTTAGTTATGGGTTTTTCAACGTCATACTTGGCTGATTTTTTTATAGTGTATAAAGATGTTTTACGGATGAGCGGTGCACTTATTTTATTCATATTTGGTGTTATTCTAACTGGTCTATGGACTCCAACATTTTTACTTAAAGAGCGAAGATTGAACTTAGGAAAAAGAAAGCGTGGCTATATCGGAACATTTTTGGTCGGAGTCGGATCAGCTGCTGGATGGACTCCTTGTACAGGACCAATTCTCGCTGGAGTTATTGCTTTGATTGCCACAAATCCTGGTAATGGATTTTTATATATGCTCTTTTATGTTCTAGGTTTCTCCATTCCATTTTTCTTAATGTCGTTTTTGGTCGGGAAATCAAGATGTTTAATGAAGTATTCTTCAAAGGTTACAAAAATAGGTGGCGGGTTTATGATTTTATTAGGTATCATATTGTATTTCGATGGTCTAACGAAACTAACTACAATATTGATTGACTTTACAGGGTTTAGAGGGTTCTGACGCTCTATTTTCTATTTCAAGAGGAGATGAATCATAAATGTTTCGTGAAAATGTCCTGATAATGGGAATAGAGGAAAACTGGAAAGTGATGGAGAACATAAAACAACTTAAACCCTCAGGTATAGATATTCATATTTCTTCAAAAGAAGGATGGGTTCGAAAGCTACTTCCTGATTTTAAATATTTTGATTCATTTTCAAAAAAAGAATCAGAAGAAGGGTATATTAGTAATCTCATTGAATATTGTACTTCTCAAAAAATAGGCTGGATTATTCCTTTAAGCGAACAAGAAGCAACTACGCTATCGAAACACAAGTTAAAAATGAGAGAAAATAACGTAATGTTTATAACATCCTTTGATTTGGATAAAACAATACTTCATGATTCATTTTCGGTTCAAGGTAATACCTTTACTTACTCTTTTGACCAAATAAAGAATGCGCCTGAAGGTGTAAAGCTGGGGAAAATTGATGCATATATCGATTATCGATCTGATGAAGTGATTTGCTGTTTTATGAGAGAAGAGTATGAACGGTACCAAGATACGGTGCTTTCATATGAGGTGTTTTCTAATTCGATTTTAAAGCAGTGCGTAGCAATAATTGCTCAAAGGCTTAATATAAAGGGTTCTTTTTCTTTCGATTATCAACGTGATTCAGAGGATGTGTATACGATTACAAAAATAGAATGCTTCATGACGCATTCTACTCGTGAGGCTATTTTAAGTGATTATGATTTCGCTAATTATTTGTGGAGAAATATTCAAGGAATTGTCCTTTTAAAAGAATCAAATGATAAAAGTCCTTTTGTGTATCGCCTAAATGAAGAATATTTCTTTTTCTAAATTTCAACAGTTTGTTTCCATATGTAATCATCTTAAATGAGAAAGGTACTTTATGAATAAACTTTCATTTAAAATAACGCTATTTTATTTTTTCGGGATTCTCATGATTTTCATTCTCTCATCTGCTATCATATACAACATTCTTGAACATCAACAAGTAGAAAGTGAACTAGAGAGCCTTCAAGAGAGAGGAAATAGTCATCGAGATGTTCTTTCCACTAACTTCGACAAGCAAACGGTTGAACACGTTGTTTTAATGGAGGAAAAGGCGATGACAGATGTGATTATCTTAGACAAAAATAATCAAGTCGTCGATTCATCTAACGACGCCGAACGATTTTTGAATTCGGATTGGATTCAAAAAAAGGATGGGATCGTACAAGGAAATTGGAGAGAGGGCAATTTTTTAGTGACGGTTAGTCCTATTGAAGATGGCGGTCAAATAATCATGTTAGAGCCGACGAAGTATATACAGCATTTGATGGGGGAATTGAAACAACAAGTAGTGTTCTCTCTATTCTTGTTAGTACTTTTTCTATTAGTAAGTGTTTATTTTTTGAGTTATATCATTATAAAACCACTTCTATCAATGAAAGAGGCGACGGTAAAGTTAAGTCAAGGCGAGGTACTGAAAATCAGAGAAGCTGAGAGAAGCGACGAAGTGGGAGATTTAGCACGAGCAATCACTAAGTTATCTGTTGATTTACGTCATATTCAAAATACAAGAAAGCAATTTCTGACTTCGATCACACATGAATTACGTACGCCGATTACCTATATTAAGGGATATGCAGGACTTCTCAAAAAAGACGAATCAAGATTTGGAGATATTATCTATGAGGAGTCCGAAAGACTTCAAGAACTGATTGAGGACTTGTTTGAACTTGCTAGATTGGAAGAGCCACATTTTCAAATAGATCCTCAGATCACAGAGATGAATGATTTCTTAAAACAGATCAGTGAAAGAATAATTTTTAAATTTGAGGAGAAACAAGTGAAATTAATCCTTCAAATTAATAAAACACCCATTTATAAAGAGATAGACCAAGCTAGATTCGATCAGGTTCTCTTAAATTTACTCGATAACGCGCTGAAATATACACATGTGAACAAACGCGTATTTTTAAAACTTGATGAAAACTTTATTGAAGTTATGGATGAAGGTGGTGGTGTGGATGAGCAATCACTCCCGTATCTTTTTGATCGTTTTTATCGAGTGGATTCTTCACGAAATCGTGAAACAGGAGGTACTGGGCTCGGTTTGGCTATCACGAAAGAAATAGTTGAAGCGCACAAAGGGACCATCGTAGCTGTTAATGTAGAAAACGGGCTGAAGGTTGTCATTGACTTGAGGGGGATTCCAGGATGAGAACCATTGCTTTGGTAGATGATGAGAATCGAATGTTAGAACTGATCGAACTGTATTTGCAAGACAGTTATACCTGTATTAAGCTGAACAGCGGAAAAGAGATATTGAACTTGATTGATGTAGATGAGCCTGACTTAATCATATTAGATGTGATGATGCCTTTAATGGATGGTTTTGAGACCTGTCAAAGGATAAGGGAAGTTTCGAATGTGCCAATCATTTTATTGACAGCACTCGACGGAAAAGAAGAAATCGTAAAAGGATTGCAACTGGGAGCAGATGATTACATTGTGAAACCGTTCGACGAGGCGGAATTGAAGGCAAGAATTCAATCGATTTTCAGACGAACTACAGTTTCTTCAGGATCAAAAATCGAATCGTCGGGTCTAATCTTAAATGAAGACGCCCATGAGCTGTATTACGATAATCATTTAGTCAAAGTCACGCCAAAAGAATTTTCATTACTTGCTAAATTATTAAAAAATCCAGAACGTGTCTATTCAAGAGAGGAACTGCTCTCAAGTTTATGGTTAGCAAATGAGTGGACAGATGAACGAACGGTCGATTCTCATGTAAGAAACTTAAGAGAAAAGCTTAGGAAACTCGAGTTTCCTATTGAAGAACACTTTCGCACAGTATGGGGAATTGGTTACAAGTGGGTTCCTTAAATAAGGAGAAAGAAGACAAGAGAGGAACGGTTAAAAAACCGTTCCTCTCTTGTTTATCGTTTATTCTGCAGATAGTTCGTCTTCAGTCACCCATTTATGATTTTTCACTTCTTCACCTGTAGTCGATTCAAAATCAATCATATACACTGTTGTTTGCTTAGCTGAATCGATAGTGGCCGTAGCATCCTTCATTCCTTTCATATGATCCGCGTCTACTTTTACTTCATCGCCTACTTCATAAGGAGATGATTTAGGATCTACAATCTCTTCTTGAATAATCCACTTATGATCCATGACACGTTTCCCACCATTTGTAGGGTCATAAGAAATGCTATAAGCAGTAGTATCATAAGCTCCTACAACTTTTGCTTCTGCCCCTTTCATGCCTTCCATATGTGCTTCTTTGATCATCGCCATGTCGCCAACTTTAAATTTAGGATTTTTAGCCTCTTGGAGCCCTTTCGGGACCTCTTTCGATCCAGACATGTCCATCGTCGAATGATCCATACCATCCATATTTTTATCCATGCTTCCTGTTGATTTAGAATCATCACCATTGCTTCCGCACGCAGCGAGTCCTAAAGAAAGTGAAGCAGCCATGGTTGTCATAAAAATCTTTTTCTTTAATTTCATAAAAAATTACCTCCAATTGTTTTTTTTATGCTTTCCATAGACTTTATCACACAAATTTGCAGAAACTTTGCAGAGAGTAGAAAAGTAGCACATTGGAAAAAACTATAAAATTCATTGGTAGAAAGACATAGTTCTTTCACAATCATTCTTTAAGTTAAAGATAATAATTGATTGGAAGGAATGATCCATATGAAGAAAACATGGTTAATCGCAACTATCGGTATCTTTACTCTCATGATTATAGTGGGCGGTTCGTATTTACTTCTTACCCGAGGTACTATGTCAAATAACAAACAGCACATGGGATCTATGATGAATGGAGGAAACACTACTACAAATCAGAATATGATGGAAGGTATGGGACATGGTGCGAGTGTCGATTTAAAATCAACTGAAGAAAAAGAGCGACGATTAAACATCCCTAAGATACTAAAAGCCGATCGTGAAACCAAGAATTCCATTCAATACACGATTGTCGCTAAACAAGGGGAAACAAAGTTCTTTCGAGATGCTAAAAAAACTAAAACTCTAGGATATAACGGAAATTATTTAGGTCCTGTAGTGGAGTTAAAAAAAGGGAAAACAGTAACAATCCGTACGGTGAATCGCTTATCAGAAGCCACTACATTCCATTGGCACGGTCTTGTTGTACCATCATCCGTAGATGGTGGACCACATCAGGTCGTGAAAGCTGGTGAGACGAAGGTAGTAAAGTTTAAAGTGAAGCAAAATGAATCGACATTGTGGTTTCATCCACATCCAATGGGTAAGACTGCTGAACAAGTATACAAGGGGTTGGCAGGATTGTTATACGTAAAAGATGAAAAAACTAAAGAGACGATGCTACCTCAAAAATATGGTGAAAATGATATTCCATTAATTCTTCAAGATCGAAAAGTTAAAAATAGGAATGTCCTTGAATATGCTGATGTAGAAAAAACAGATGGGGCTTTAGGCGATACCCTCCTCGTAAACGGAACGATTAATCCGTATTTTAACGTGAAATATTCGCAACTTAGGGTCAGGTTGATAAATGGATCCAATGCACGGAACTATGCAGTGAAGTTATCTGACGGCTCATCCTTTAAAAAAATTGCTGATGATGGTGGTTACATCTCAAAAGCGAAAAACGTAAAGAAAATTGATTTAAGTCCAGGCGAACGTATAGAGGTATTGGTAGACTTTTCAAAAAGAAAAATTGGTGAGACTGTTGCATTTGAGACAAATGGAGTGAAAGTCGTTAACTTCAAGCTGAAGGAAAAACAAGGGACGAGTCTAAGTGCATTGGCACCGAAAAGTGTAAATGAAAATCTGCTCAAGACCTCGTCTAAAGTGAATCAGAAGTTAACTCTCTTCGGAATGGGCAAAAATGTTGAAATCAATGGAAAGAAGTTTGATGAGACGAGATTCGATATTAAAGCAAAAAAAGGCGAAACGGAAGTCTGGGAAATCTATAATAAAAAAGACATGATGGGCGGAATGACTCACCCCTTCCACATTCATGGAGTCCAATTCAAGGTATTAGAACGAAACAATCAGAAACTGGATAATCAAGAAACAGGTCTAAAAGATACTATCGCCATAAAACCAGGCGAACGAGTTAAGATTCAGATGACTTTCAAAGAAAAAGGGGTATTTATGTACCATTGCCATATCCTTGAACATGAAGAGAACGGAATGATGGGGCAGTTGAGAGTAGATTAAAAAAACGAGTAGCTGTTTTCATCTTTTCTTCACAAATTAAGGAAATAGGCTTTGTGTAAGTCAAATAAAGATGAAAAAACGGAGGTTTTTTAAAATGAATACTGGACAAAAAGAAGTCTTAAACGCCCTACAGAACTGTATAGTGACTTGTAATGAATGCTTTGATGCGTGTTTGAGTGAACATCATGTTTCTTCGATGGTAGAGTGCATACGTCTAGATAGAGATTGTTCTGAAATTTGTAGTCTTTTAGTACAAGCTATTTCTCGAAACAGCAGCAATATCGGTGTTCTTGCTAGAAGCTGTGTTGAAATTTGTGAAAGATGTGCCGACGAATGTTCGAAACATGATCATGATCATTGTAAGAAGTGTGCTGAGGCTTGTAATGAATGTGCAACAGTCTGTCGTAAATTAATTGTTTAAAGTGCAGAGTTAAAAATGAAGGAGCATCTAGAGCCGCCATGCCAAAAAAGTGTGAGCTAAAAATCTGATGCTCCTTTATCTATAAAAACTACGGTACTTAGTTATGAAAAATTTCATAACCTTTATAGACCAGTAGTATGGTGAGAAAAAAGAAGGATACATAGAGAGTAACGATTAAACTCTTCATAAATGCTTTCATGAAAATCAACTCCATCCTATAGTTTGAGTTGATTATATAGAAAGTTCGTGAAATTAATGAGGAAATAGATTGACAATCATTTATTATTAAAAAATTCTAATGTAAGAGGTGGTGGCTAGGATGGATAAAATATTAATTGTTGATGATGAAATAAGAATGAGGCAATTATTAAGACTTTATCTAGAACCAATAGGATATGAATGTAGTATGGCGAATGATGGGATCGAAGCTTTGGAGAAAGTGAAAAAAGAAACTTTTGATTTGATTTTATTGGACGTCATGATGCCAATGTACGATGGATTCGAAGTATGTAAGAAAATAACGGATTCTCACCCGGAAGTCCCAATCATCATGATAACGGCTCTAAATGATGCTGAATCCATCGTCAAAGGACTAGATGCTGGAGCTACAGATTATGTCACAAAGCCGTTTAACGGGGACGTACTTTTAGCAAGAGTTCGGTCTGTCATGAGAAGGAAAGCAAAAGAACCCGTTATATACCACGGACTTACGTTTGATGAGAGCAACGATTTAATTGTGTTAGATGGTAAGTCGATTGATTTCACACCCAAAGCACATGCGTTACTGAGATTATTTCTTCAACATCCTGGAAGGCTATTCAACAGATTGGAGCTTTATGAATTCGTTTGGTCTTATACATCAGAATCGGATCCAAGGACAGTGGACTCTCATATTAAAATGATCAGAGAGAAGTTAAGAGAGTTAGATTATCCAATTGATAGCCACCTGAAAACAATTTGGGGGAGAGGATATCGTTGGAGCGAGGATGAAACAAAATGACACCTTTGCTATACAAGTAAAAGTGTCATTATAAAAATCATAAAGGAGTGGGTGTCGGTTTCGAGTAGCCATCTTTATACGAAGAATCGATTTCAGAACGAATATCTTTAATCGATTCTCCATCCCGTTGTTTCAAAATAGACTTTACAGCAATCTCAAGACATGTGCTGCATGTTGTTCCGTGGCTTGTCCATTTCACCGACCCATCCGTCGTATTTTCTTCTATGAAGCAATCATAATTATTTTTGTGATTGACTGTTTCACCACAGCCACAATAACAAGGCATTTTCTCTAGTAGTTTACGATTTTTCGCTACAGCTTGATAAACATTTCGTACATCTTCAGGTTGATTTTTTAAAAATGTAGGAAGTATCACCGATGATGATGTTTCTTCAATCTTGTCACCGCTCATATGTTTCGCATGATCGGCTTCCTTTGAATGATTGGGAGTAGAAGACTTCGTCGTGTCTTGAGCACAGCCGACCGCGATCAAGGACAGGCTAATAAGGCTTACACTTTTTAAGAGTATGTTAAGTTTCACGATTCGATTCTCCCTCGAGATAATTTTGTAGTCGCAAAAAACAAAGCGTGTGAATTAACATTTTTCGTATTTTCTAGTAGCTCTTTTTTCTGTTCACGATAATACCTATTCATTCATTTGATCATAGTTTTCATTGATTCAGTTAATTCATGAATCGTCATCAATCGTCTGATGTATACCTCGAACTTGTCCTTCAATTCCTTTTAAAGTTCCAGTACTTGTGTTTTTCACTCTAAATAGTCTTCTTTAAACAAAGGGTCTCATTTTAAAAGATATACCCTACTTGTATGATAGTTTTTAATTTTTAGTGTGTCAAAATACATTTTATATATAAATATAATTTAAAGAAAAAACGATATGTCACTCTATATATACACCATACAGGTATATAGTACGTAAAAGGGGGTTTTCTTATGGATCACCATATCAATCACGAACATACTCAGCATGAAGACCAACAAATGGGTGCTTCACATCATGAACATGAAGGAATGATTGGAGACTTCAAGAAAAGATTTCTCGTATCGTTAATATTGACTGTTCCAATCCTGCTACTTTCCAAAATGATTCAAGAATGGTCGGGTATCAACATTAGCTTTCCATATGACGACGTTGTTTTGCTTTTTCTATCCACAATTGTCTACTTCTACGGTGGATGGCCGTTCTTAAAAGGTAGCTTGGACGAAATGAAACAAAAAAATCCGGGGATGATGATGTTGATCGCTTTAGCGATTAGTGTTGCATACTTTTATAGTGTGGGCATCATCTTAGGTCTAGGAGAGGGACATGACTTTTTCTGGGAGTTAGCAACGCTCATAGATATTATGCTTTTAGGACATTGGATTGAAATGAAGTCAATCATGGGCGCGTCTAACGCGCTACAAGAATTAGTCAAATTGTTACCCAGTATTGCGCATCGAATTGATGATGAAAAAATAGAAGATATTGCGGTGTCGGAATTACAGACTGGTGACGTGATTCTGATCAAACCTGGGGAGCAAGTTCCAGTTGACGGTAAGATAATAAAAGGAGCAACAACAGTTGATGAATCGATGCTGACAGGTGAATCTCTTCCCATCGAAAAGAAAATGGATGACAACGTAATTGCTGGCTCCATTAATCAAGAAGGAAGCTTGACCGTTGAAACGAAAAATACAGGTGAAGGCACGTATCTATCGAAAGTGATCGAATTAGTCAGCGAAGCGCAGGCATCTAAATCTAAAACACAAAATTTAGCGAATCGTGCAGCAAAAATCCTCTTCTATGTCGCTGTTTTTGCTGGTGTGTTGACATTCATCATTTGGCTTGCATTAGGATATCCGCTCAGTATTGCTGTCGAGCGTATGGTGACTGTCATGGTTATTTCGTGTCCCCATGCACTAGGACTTGCAGCGCCATTGGTCGTCTCTGTCTCGACGGCCCTGTCTGCTAAGAAAGGGTTATTGATTCGAAATCGGACACAGTTTGAAGAGGCGCGGAAATTAGACGCCATTATTTTTGATAAGACAGGTACTTTGACGCAAGGTAATTTTGGTGTGACGGATTTGATGCCGGCTGATAAAATTTCCTCAAAAGAACTACTTCGTCTAGCAGCTGGAGTCGAACGTTCATCCCAACATCCTCTTGCTAAAGGTGTAGTGAAAAGAGCAGAAGAGCTACAACTATCACTTCCATCGATTGAAGATTTTATCTCTATTACAGGAGTCGGATTGGAAGGGAAAGTAGAGGGTACATTAATTCGTGTAGTGAGTCCTCGATATATTCGTCAAGAAAAAATAACGGTTGATGAGCTCGCTTTTGAAAAATTATCTGAAGAAGGAAAGACTGTCATATTTGTATTGAAAAACAAGCAATTACTAGGAATGATTGCACTTGCTGATTTAGTAAGAGAAGAAGCAAAAGAGACTGTGACTGCTCTTAAAAATAAAGGCATAAATTCAATCATGCTCACCGGTGACAATAAAAAGGTCGCACATTGGGTTGCCAAACAGTTAGGTATTGACGAAGTTCATGCAGAAGTTTTACCTGATGATAAATCAAGACAAGTAAAGAACATTCAATCGGAAGGTAGGAAAGTAGCCATGGTCGGTGATGGCATTAATGATGCACCCGCACTGGCACAAGCTGACGTAGGGATTGCGATTGGTAGTGGAACCGACGTGGCAGTTGAAACCGCTGATATCGTACTGGTCAGAAGTAATCCGAAGGATGTTCTCGCTATCCTTGAACTTTCCCGAAGCACTTATAACAAAATGATTCAAAACCTATGGTGGGCAGCTGGCTATAATATTATAACAATACCACTAGCAGCCGGCGTTCTAGCTCCCTATGGTGTGATCTTATCCCCAGCCATTGGGGCAGTACTAATGAGTCTTAGCACCGTCATTGTTGCTGTAAATGCTAGAATGTTAAAAATATGAAATCATTTGAAGTGATTTCAGAACTTATTAGTGGCCAAGCACTGGATTTAATCGCGTGTAAAAAGTCTATGAGTATTCGAAGACTTTTTACACGCGATTTTAATTTTATTAGAATATATAATGATGATTTATATAGAGAACAAATTTTTATTGCAATCATTATATAAAACAGTCGTTTTACATACAAAATATTAAATTGAGATCGAATACTTTTTTATAGCGATCTATTGTTTTAAATAAAGTAGCTTTTCAATCATGTAAGTAAACTAGAAGCTATAAAATCTCCTCCTGTTCTTTCTAAGTTTTCGTTTGTTTCGATTTGTATTTTCGAAATTTCAAAAAAGTAAAAACGAGTGCTTCTTTACCATCTGAAAGGATGTAGAGTCGAAAATCGTACATGCCAGTTTTTTGGTCATGCTGTAATGCTGGTTGTCACTCCCAAATGTATTTTATGCAGCACCAAAATTCGAACCACTATATTCAAATGAACGTTTGAATATAGTGGTTGTTGTGCTATAGTTATGTTAGAAATTAAAAGTTAAGAGGAGGCGATTCTGTTGGCACACGATCATGACCACAGTCATAATAACGTAAATATAAAGGCACTGAGATTGTCCTTTATACTGATTTTTTCTTTCATGATTATCGAAGTTATTGGAGGTGTCTGGACCAATAGTCTGGCTTTACTTTCAGATGCCGGACACATGCTAAGTGATGCAGCTGCACTCGGACTCAGTCTAACAGCATTAATGTTCGGACAACGGAAGGCTACGGATCACAAGACGTTCGGATACAAGCGTTTTGAAATTTTAGCGGCCTTCTTGAATGGAATCACGTTGATTGCTATCGCACTCTATATTTTCTATGAAGCATATCGACGTCTCCTTGAACCCCCGGCAGTTCTCAGCTCAGGCATGCTGATCATTTCAACTATCGGCTTGCTAGTTAATATTGTTGTCGCCTTCATCCTCATGCGTGCGGACAAAGACAAAAATTTGAACGTCAGAAGTGCCTTTTTACATGTGATCGGAGATCTGCTGGGCTCAATTGGTGCCATTATTGCGGCAGTGCTGATCATATTCTTCGGTTGGACGATAGCCGATCCGATTGCGAGCATAGTAGTCGCGATTCTTGTCTTTATCAGTGGTCTGCGTGTAACAAAGGATTCATGGCATATTTTGATGGAAGGTGTCCCGTTGAATTGGAATGCCAGTGAAATCAAAAGGGCGTTACTCGCCATCGAGGAGGTAGAAGAAGTGCACGACTTTCATCTATGGTCTATTACATCTGACTATCATGTACTAAGTTGCCATGTAGTAGTCAAATCGGATGAAGCGCGAACAGATGTACTTAGACATGCCCGTGCGTTGATTCATGATCAGTTCGGTTTACAAAATCTGACGATTCAGATTGAACGTACAGGGATTGATGAATGTTCGCATGCGTTACATGAGAGTCACGCTCATGGATAAATGAACGTTATAAAATACTTTAGCCAAATAAAAGGAGGTGTTGACCTTTTCCTTTTCTGATGGGCATCAGACAGTGGGAAGGTCGAATCATGTTATGAAACAAAAGAAAGGTTTAGTTGTTATAACGTTGCTTATCGTTTTTTTAGTAGTTATTTCCATGTTTTTGATTAAGAACAATGCCGTTCAAGAAAAAAAGAGTACGGTCCTAAATGAGGCGGTAGATATAGACGGTCAACCGACACAAGGCGAAAAATCTGCTCCTGTTTCAGTCGTCGAATTCGGAGACTATAAGTGTCCGTCTTGTAAACAATGGGGCGAAACAGTTTATCCGAAGTTGAAGAAGGAGTTTATCGACACTGGTAAGGTGCAGTTCAGCTATATCAACGTTTTATTCCATGGGGAAGAATCCATTTTGGCTGCTAAGGCATCAGAATCTGTTTATCGCCAAGACAAGAAGGCGTTTTGGACATTCCATAAGGCAATTTATGAGGCACAACCGAGAGTTGAACAGCATGATGATCCATGGGTGACTGAAGAATCTTTGTTAAAAATTGCTGAAAAATCAGTACCAAAAATCGACGAGGAAAAACTTACATCTGATTTAAGAAATAATACGGACATCCTTGATGAAGTGTCGAAGGACGATGCACTCGTTAAAAAACACGGTGTCGAGCTCACACCGACAATCATGATCAATGGTGTCAAACTCGAAGATCCATTTGATTACAAGACGATTTCCCGTGTGATTGAAGAACAGGTAACGGCCGATGAATGAACAGATACGACGTCATGGTATCTATATAGCGTGGATCATTGCACTCGCTGCGACACTCGGTAGCCTTTACTTCAGTGAAATTCGTGGGTTCGTACCGTGTGAGCTCTGTTGGTCACAACGGATTTTCATGTATCCGCTCAGTATCATCCTCGGCATCGCTGTATTTCATAATGATTCAGGTGTAGTGCGATATGCTTTGCCACTTACTCTTATCGGTGGAGGAATTTCTGTATACCATTACATGGTTCAAAAGGTTCCGGGGTTTGCTGAGATCAAGCCATGTCTTCAAGGTGTCCCTTGCAACATACAATACATCAATTGGTTAGGTTTCATAACGATTCCCTTCCTTGCCCTGACGGCATTTTTGCTAATTACGCTGATTATGATTGGAGTTCGACAAGCGTTTAAAAATTAAGTTAACAAGAGAGAGTCCCTTCATCTGATCTAGCGATTTTCTTCATGTCAGGAGTACGACTAGAACATAAGGAGGCAAAACATAAAAGTTTCTTTTTTAATTTATAGCTCATTCTCTGATTGAATCGACGGGACAAGGAAAATCAATCATAGCAAAAAAGACAACGTCTCATTTCACTTTCGAAATGAGACGTTGTCTTTTTTATGTTGGTAATTCTTTGAAAAGAGCATCTGGAATTTGATTGAGATTTTTTCTTTTTTTTCATACGACGTTAAAATTCTTGATCAAGAGGATACTAAGTTGAATTTTTTAATCAAAACGTCAAAGAAATACTATACAAGAAAGCTAAAAATAAGGAAATAGACATTCCTAATCCTAAAAAAAGTGTCTTGATCGATTCATTCGTTTTTCTCAGAAGGAATACGAGCAATCCCCCGAAGAGAAGACCAATCACCAGGAACAAGGCGGATGTCACTCCTGGTTCAAACGCGATGTTTGAATATGCGAAGCGTAGATCAGGGAAGACGAAAGCAGACAGTTGTCCGGCCCCACTTGATTTGAGCGTATCCTCTACGGAGTGAGGTGGCTCTTGCTGACCAAGCAATGCAGTTGCTGCGAAGATGAAGAGGATCAGTGCGCCTTCCATACGCATTCTCATCTGCTTGACTTTAAGCGTTTGTTTGGAAGAGGCATAACTCCACTTCCCATTCATGAAACCGATGATCAGCACAGGGAGAATCAAGACATGTTTCCAGAGTAGAGCTTGACCATACGGCAAAATCCATGAATTCGGATAGTCGTCTACCTTCACGACGACGGACATCAAATAGATACCTGAGCCGAGAATGATCAAAAAGCATAGCGTCACGAGTGGTCTGAACCATTCCAACACGTCGTTCCAACGGGGATTCGTTGTACTAGAAAAGCCTAATACGAGTAACCCGCCTGTCCAAATGAAGACAGATAAAGCATGGGCGGTATGTATGAGGAACCCTTCTGCACCTGTAATGCTAGAGGCATGGCCGGACCATGCGAGTGTAACGATCATCGCAAGTAACAAAAAAAGAGCAACCTTTAAGCGTCCGGAATGGAGCGGCGTAGTCCTAATGACCAGAAAAAGTAAGACGCACCAGATTGTCATCAAGATCAAGGCATTACCAGCTTCGAATGTGAGCAGAACGGACCGTACTGTCAACCATAGTCCGATGTCTTCTTGCAAGTAAAGCACGATACGTATGACCGACAATGAAAAGAAGACAGGAATTAATACGATGAGAAGTCGTATCCATCTTATCGGGAACGGTATATCAGGTCGATAAGTCTGGGGAATGAGCTGTAACGAGAAATGACCAATTAACAGTGCAAAACAGGCGTACAGCAATGTATCTCCCAGAATATAGAGAAAAGTCATTTTGTTCGCCCCTTCAAAACAATCTGATACAGGAAGAACAGTAACATGATAAGTAATCCACCGGCGACTAGAAATGGAAAGAAATCAGTTTCTTCAGCGGGGGACGTTGTCGTCTTCACGGTTTCCGTGTCGGCGTCTTTCTGTTGAATGGGTTTCTTCTGATCGCTCGTTTCGCTCGCTGTCGTTTGGGTTTCAATATTGAACAGGTAGGTTCCTTCGATAGGATGTCCGTCTGTACCGACGATCTTCCATTCGACGCGATATCGACCTGATGTCAGTTCTCGATCGAGCTGGAACGTCATACGTCGCCTTTCTTGTGTAAAAGTCCCCTTCAGTGCATCCGAAGACGTGGAATCAAATACTTGAATACTGCCACCGGCTTCGATGTTCGTCTCGAAGTCCAACGTGATGGTTTTTGTAGGCAGAACAGTCTCATCTGCCTGGGGTGTGGAAGACTCGAGCCCGGTGTGAGCCGAGACTTGTACAGGACACCACAAGAGGATTCCTGATAGCAGTAACACTAGATAATTTATTCGAGGCATCTTATCAACTCCTTTAAGTTTGTTGTGTACGGTCAAAATCATAAAGTATAGAAACAGACATCCTCAATATTTTTTTGACGCTTACATTAGTAAATGCTAATATGATGATAACATATTAATGAAATCGAATATGAAAAAGGAGTGAACATTTTGGAACAATTACTGGAACCATTGGACTTAAAGGTGAGGGTCGTTCATGGTTTTTCTAATAAAACACGACTTCAAATCCTAGAGTGTATCTATGATGGTGAAAAGACCGTGACAGAAATCGTCGAGGCGGTCCAAGGGAATCAGTCCAACGTTTCACAGCATCTGGCCTGTCTAAAAGGATGCGGATTGATTCAAAAACGGACGCAAGGAAAGTATGGCTATTACTCCCTACGCAACGAGACAGTCAGGGAACTGTTACGACTATTCGGGACACTGACGCTCGAAATCGGACAGGAATCGGCTTGTTGTGAACATCACATCGAGGAGGCGGAATGATGGCCAGTTCCTGTTGTAACAACAGCTCTACAAAGGAAAACGAAGCAAGTGAACCAAAGGATGTTTCTACATCCATCACAACAACGTGCTGTGCCTCGAATGAGGACGATCGACTCCAAACAAAGGATATACAATCGAGTTGCTGTTCGAAATCGACATCCGAGATAGCCGGTACGAGCATACAAACCGAATCTTCCCTTCCTAAGGAAGAGGATACTTGCTGTAGCACGATATCAAAGACAGAGGCAAAAAATTCAGAAACAGATACCTGTTGTTCTTCGGGTAATGCTTCTTCGGATGTGATTCAGCCTGATCATACAACTCATACCTACCGAATAGAAGGGATGGATTGCCCATCCTGTGCAGTGACTCTTGAGAAGGGATTAGTGACGATAGCGGAGTACCAGAAAGTGTCCGTCAACTACGGTGCGGCCCGTTTGAAAATCGAGAGCGAATCAGAACTGGATGATCGTCGGCTTCAAAACGAAGTGAAGAAGTTAGGATTTCAACTTATTGTTCCAAATAAAGAGGAAAAACATATTCAGACGTATGCGGTTTCGGGGATGGATTGTAGTAGTTGTGCTAAAACGATTGAGCAGCATTTCCAAAAAATAGATGATGTGCAGACTGTCACGGTATCTTTTGCTCGTGGAGAAATGGAGATTGAACATCATCTTGATCCGCACCAGGTAAAAAATGAGTTAAATAAGATTGGCTTTGATGGACACGTCAAGGGAGAAGAGTCTTCCGAATCTTCAACACGTTCATTCGAGGGGATACCATTGATCTTATCCGGTATCCTGATTGGATTAGGGTTATTCCTCCAAACAGTAGAGGTTCTTTATCTCCCGAACGCGCTGTTCGGAATCGCGTTGATCCTAAGTGGATGGAAAGCTTTCCGGAGCGCATTTTATGCGGTTCGCGCCCGATCGCTCGACATGAACGTATTGATGAGTGTGGCGGCTATCGGTGCAGCACTCATTGGTGAATGGCTGGAAGGGGCGACTGTCGTCTTCCTCTTTGCCATCGGGAACCTACTCCAAAATCATTCACTTGCCCGGACGCGTCATTCGATTCAGAAACTCATCGAACTTTCTCCGAAGGAAGCATTCGTGCTGACAGAAGAGGGCGTTATACGGAAATCAGTAGAAGCGGTACGAATCGGAGAGAAGATTCGGATTCGACCAGGTGATCAGGTCGCGTTGGACGGAATGATTTTGAAAGGGACGACGACGATCAATCAAGCGCCGATTACTGGAGAATCGATTCCGGTCGACAAAAGTGAAGGGGATCAAGTGTTCGCCGGGACGCTAAACATGGATCGTTCGTTCGACATGATCGTCGAAAAAACATATCAGGAGACGACGCTTGCTCACATCATCGAATTGGTGGAAGAAGCACAGGATAATAAAGCACCAAGCGAAGCCTTCATCGACCGTTTCGCAAAAGTCTATACACCATTCGTCTTCTTAGGCGCATTGTTACTCATGATCGTCCCACCATTACTTCAACTCGGTAGTTGGGGGGAGTGGTTCTATAAGGGCTTGGAACTGATTGTCATCGCCTGTCCATGTGCACTCGTCATCTCGACACCGGTCGCAATCGTGACGGCAATCGGGAATGCTGCACGAAATGGTGTATTGATCAAAGGCGGTGTCTTTTTAGAGAAGGCAGGAAAGATAGACGCCATCGCCTTCGACAAAACAGGAACACTAACAAAAGGTACACCCATTGTTCAGCAGTTCATGTTGCTATCAGACGATCGTGAACATACTTTACGCATCGCGCACTCACTCGAACGGCATTCCAGTCATCCCTTGGCAAAAGCAATCGCAGAACATACGGTCCAAGAAGGCGTATATCCACTTGAATCGAACACTGTCATAAATCGTGTCGGGAACGGTGTGTCGGGTGAATTTGAACACATCCTGTATCATATTGGAGGCGTGAAATGGTTTCGTGAAATGGGTTATGCGCTGGGAATGCTTGATTCAACTATTGAACATGCTGAAAAGCAAGGGCAGACCGTCGTTCTTCTTGGAAGTGACGCCGATCTACTTGGACTTTTTATACTTTCAGACGAAGTACGCGACGAGAGCGTCGACGCTATACGCAAGTTGAAGGAAAAAATCAAAATTAAAAAATTAGTCATGTTGACTGGTGATAATGCAGGTGCAGCAGCACGTATTGGAAAAAAACTGAGTTTGGATGAAGTGCATGCTAACCTTTTGCCTCAAGAAAAGGTCCGTATCGTCGAAGACATGAGAAGACAATCGTTTCAAACGGCAATAGTCGGTGACGGTATCAATGATGCACCTGCTTTCGTCACAGCGGACGTCAGCATTGCGATGGGAGGAGCCGGGACGGATACGGCACTTGAAACAGCGGATATCGTGTTGATGGCAGACAACCTAAACAAGTTACCCTATACGTTGGACCTAAGTAAAGCCACGTTGACCATCATCAAACAGAACGTTATTTTTTCGATTCTCATTAAACTGATCGCATTGATGCTCGTCTTCCCTGGATGGCTGACGTTGTGGATGGCTGTCCTTAGCGATACAGGGGCAGCGGTACTCGTGACATTGAATGCCCTTCGATTATTAAAAAAGCGAACACTTTGATGGTCAGGTAACCCGCCATTCTGAAAAAGAAAAAATATGGAGCACCCGAATCTCTAAATTACTGAATTGAACCTTGAATGGTGGACACTTGATAAAAGACCCCATTCGGGGTCTTTTGTGTTTAAGGATATCGATATACTGTATTAGTGTTTTTTTTAGATTCACATCTCACATAGAATGTAAATCCACTGCAGATGATTAACTTTATTAATGATTTTATGGATACGATGTAAAAACACAAAAATTATTATTATTACTATGTATTCATGATATGTATTTTTAATACGGATTTTATTTTCGATATATAAAATAGTATATCGAGTGAATATTTAAGTTGTATTCTATTGAATTTTAAAAAGTGTTATATAAAACGGTCGTTATTTTTTGTTTTCTCCTAGGGAGTGCAGTTAATATCACAATTCGTCCATCACTATGAAAATTTACAATTTTTATAGTGTGAAAGGACTAAAATTACATTTTTAAATAAAAAAAAGAAAATAAATGTTTATTATTTAGGATTTATTTGTTATATTTACAATCTGATATGCGCATATTAATAAAAAATTGAGGGCGGTAAAAAAAATGAAAAGAAAAACGATAAAACAAACTGCAGGACTTCTTGTAATGACAACTACAATGATGTTACCTGTTATTGCAAGTGCTGCTAGTTACGCTTTTTCCTTTAAAATGGCACATCAATTATCTATCGGAAGTTTTAAATCCACTAAAGGCACCGTCACTGCCAAAGTTTCGATGAGTAGCTGGGGTGGCGATGATAATTTTGCTATTAAAATTTACGAAAGAGGATTTGGTAATGTAACGTACAAAGGAAAAATGACATTTTACAAGTCATCTGAAGGTTCTCCGTATACTTCTTCTAATTCTAATGTGACTACAGGTCATACATATGGTTATGAAATATGGAAAACTCAAAATGGTAAAACTATTGTTGGAACAGGTTCTCTAAGTTACTAAATAATTAAGTTTTTGAAATAGGAAGGAACGTAGTTAAGTATGGTGACTTTTTTGTTTCCTAGCATACTGATTATAATTATTGGAGCAGTCTTTTTTAGCATTAAATTAAAAAAAGATAAAATTAGTAAGCTTTATTTTTTCTATGGTATAGTTTTTTCGGTTTATATTGCATCGCTTATTTCTCTTACATTGTTTCCGTTTCCATATCAACAGGAATTAATTAATGATGTGATAGAGGAGAATTATGGAGAAGTTAACAATTTCACACCTTTTAAAGCCTTTGTAGAATCCTTTTCTACACCTATTAATCGTGAGGCTTTAACTCATTTAGTCCAAAATATTTTATTGTTTCTACCATTAGGGTTTATATTACCAATATTTTTTGTGAGAATAAAAAAAATAAGCATTGTTTTTATAGGTTTTATGGTAAGTTTAACAATTGAAACGCTCCAACTACTTGGAGGGCTTTATATTGGTTATAATTATCGTAGTTTCGATGTAGATGATCTAATTTTAAATACTTTAGGTACTGCAGTTGGTGTGTTAATGTTTATAATATTAAGTAAATTTTTAAGAAAAGCTGATTTGTTAGAAAATAAAAAAGTTACTATAAAAGCATAAGAAAAAAATCAGTTTTGGAAGCTATAAATATCAATGAAATATTTTTTTATAAACACTCCCTACAAAAGCCGGGCATAAACACCCAGCTTGAACTGAACCAAAAAAGTTAGACAATAAATAATTTGTCAGGCGACCTCGAGGACCTGAGTCCGGTATTCCACCGGGCTCAGGTTTTTTAGTCGTCTCTTGATACGACGATGATTATAGTACTCGATATAATGCTCGAGCTCACATTTGAAGTGGTCCATGTCATCGAACTCCTTGAGATACAGGAGCTCTGACTTGAGCACAGCGAAGAAGCTTTCAATGGTTGCGTTGTCGAGACAGTTGCCCTTACGGGACATGCTTTGCGTGATGCCATGGTCGTGGAGCGTACCAGTGAACGCTCTGTATTGATAATGCCACCCTTGATCGGAATGAAGGATTGGACGTGCCTCTCCGTCAAGCTTCCCGATTGCCTGATCTAACATTTCGCCAACGAATCGATATGTAGGGCGGTCCGATATGGTATAGGCGATAATCTCACGGTTTCCCAAGTCCATCATCGGAGAAAGGTAGAGCTTCTCCCCGAACAGGTGAAATTCAGTGACGTGAGTCACCCATTTCTGGTTCAAACCGGTTGCCTTGAAGTCACGTTGGAGAAGATTCGGTGCGACCTCTCCGACCCGTCCTTTATAGGAGCGGTATCGCTTCATGCGGACGAGACATTTGAGACCAAGCTCGTTCATAAGACGGCGCACGGTCTTCGGATCGTGCCGGAAGCCCTGGCGTTCGAGAAGTGCGTGGATGCGACGATAGCCACATCGTCCCTCGTGTTCGTGAAAGAGGGTATGGATGGCTACCTTCACTTCCGCATACTTGTCTTCGCCCGTCAGGCGCGTCCGCCAATAGTAATAAACGCTCCGTGCCATACCGAGCACGCAGAGGAGTCCCGGAACGGGATAGATTGATCGCAATTCATCGATTACTTGTGCCTTGATCCGGTTCGTCACAGATCTCTGCACGCTCGCTGAGGTGAGTCGCAGTGGTTATTACGCATGGCTTGCGCGTACGGACAGTGACTCCCTTCGGGAAGAACGCGACTATGCGGACTACCTTCTTCTAAAACGTGTTCACGACCGTCACGACAAGAAGATTGACTATCGTGGTCTTTACATGGAAATGCTTGATCTTATGGGGGGACCGATTGTTCATAACTCCTACACTGTTTTTAGTATTTCTTTGGAATTCTTTTTATCTAGACATGGTTACAGAATTTGAGTATTTTTTTGATGGTTTGATGTCACTTAAAGTATGGGCCTGGTTCTGTATACTTCTGTTTGCCTATATTTTAAAATGGTGGATTTCTGTGGCGATTCAAATAAGACAACACTTCTCAAGAGATTAATAAATCAGCAGGACTTTACAGAGCGTCACTAGTCTTGACTAGGTGTTTATTTATTGTCCAACGACGACAATAGCATAGACAGAAACGTATCTTAAATGGTCGCAGCGGATAATTCTGCTGCTTTTTTTAAGGATAAGAAGTGCTAAATACTTAATTTAGGCATCGGATTGAAAGTAGATTATGTTTTCTAGATTTTATGAACGATAGGGTACTGATGATTTAATATTAAACTTTGCCTTTCGTTCTATACGTAAACAATCTTTAGAATAGATTAAAGCGTTCTAGTCCGATTATTCTCCATTTGCCTTTAGTAGGATATAGCAAAACTACTGAAAGGAGAGTGATTACCTTATGAAGAAATCAAATTTCTTTAAGCGAATGATGAAGATATTCTCTTTTCTACTCACTGGGTTAGTGGCACTGATAGCATTCCTTCATCATTTCTTAGGTGCAGTCTACTACGCTTTAAACCTCATTCATTAAAAACAGGGGGCTTCTGTCCCCATACATATTTTTTAGAAGGACTACAAATTTGTATTTCTGTACATTTTCGCATCTACAGAACTGTAGAATTGTCTGGATGCACTTCTAAAAAACCTTTAAAAGTCTTTTAAAAGTTTTTTAAAGGGTGTATAATGAAGTGAATAAAAAGGAGGGTATGATTATGGGGATGAGAACACTCGATATTCCAACCACTTCAATTTCTGATGTCAAACGGTCGCCTATGGAAGCATTCCAAAGAGCTGATCGTGAAGCAGCTGGTGTCTATGTCTTTAACCGTGAAAAAGTTGCTGGTGTCATGCTTACCCAGCAGCAATACGAGTCACTAAATAAAGAAATTGAAGAATTGTACAGCCGATTAGATGATTTGACAGTTGAGATGCGACTATCCAATAAAAATGTCCGCACATATTCTGATTCAGAAGTTCGTGGAGCACGAGTCAATCACCCATCGACTATTGATGAAATGGATGGGTGGGAATGATGATTGTATCAGCTTGAGTGGACGCAGTATTCAAAGGGAGACTACGATGATCTCGATGGTAGCCAAAAGATATTCGTGGATAAGGCACTAGAACGAATCATTTCCAAAGGAATGGAGGCAGGACAGCCACTTAATGGAAACCTGTCTCATTGTAATAAGTTGAAAAACAGGAAGATGGGTTTACGTGTTGTCTTTAGAGAAGTAGAAGGTAAACTCCAAATCATTCAGATTGTTGCTATCGGTAAAAGAGATAAAGATGAAATTTATAAAATTGCTGAAAAGCGTTTGGATTAAGTTTTTGAAGAGGATCACATGTAGTTACTTTTAAAGTATCAATATGCTGATCCTTTTTGACTGTGTAAAAGAATGCTTTGGCCTAAGCCACATAGAAAATTTGAAAAATGATCAACAAATGGGGGAAATCACTTGGAAGATTTAAAGAAATTAAAAAAAGAAGATTTAACACAACGTTTAGATAGGCACTTAGATTGGATTAAAAGTTGTGACACAAAGGCATCAATCGTCATTGCGGGTGCTGGCGTATTTCTAAGCATATTCACTGCAGAACATTCGATATCTATATTAAATCAGATTCTTTCTAAAACTCTACAAAATATGAACTTTAGTAATTTTATATACTTAGCTGCTTTTTTATATTGCTGGGGAAGATTTACATACGGCGCTTATTATTTAATAAGAGTTCTAATACCAATGATGAAAAATGATTTACTTCTGTTTAAAGAAGGAACTCGAGAGGATTCGTTATATTATTTTGAGTCATCAGTAGACGATAAAAAGTATTTTGAATTTAAGAAAAAATGCTTGAAGAAACTGAGGAAGAAGAAGTTGAGGACCTATTATCTCAAATTTACATAAATGCGAAAATATGTTCTTCTAAGTACAAATTTTATAAAAAGGGAATAAGTCACACCTTCATTGGGATTGCAGGAATATTAATACTCTATGTAATTGGAATAATAGTATTGAAACTAGGGGGAATATGATGTTGGAATTTACAGACTATGATTATAAAAATAGAAAAAAAGAAGTCGAAGACATACTAGATAATACAGGTGAAATAAAAGAAGTGAAGAGATTTCCAAGAAACGAAGATTTCACCTATACAAATGGATACAAAGCCTGGGCATCAGCTATTTTCGTAGATTTAAGAGACTCTACAACTCTATTTACTGAGCATGATGATGTAGAAATTTCTAAAGTGATTAGAGGATTCACTTCCGAAATAATTGAAATCTTAAAAAAGGACACTGATCAAGAAGATTTAAAGGAAATCGGGATCAGGGGTGATTGTGTATATGCAATTTACTCAACGCCTTTTCAAAAAGATACAATCGATATAACTAAAAGGGCTTTATACATCAACACATACCTTAAGATGTTGAACAAATTGCTAACTGATAGACAACTCCCGACAATTAAAGCGGGAATTGGTTTAAATATAGGTCGTACTCTAACTGTTAAAGCAGGTAGAAAAAGTTCTGGGATCAATAACTTAGTTTGGATTGGTGAATCCGTATCAATCGCCTCAAAACTCGCAGATCTTGGTAACAAAAATAGTGTCAATCCAATTGTCTTATCTTCAATTTTTCATTTTAATTATGTAAAAGCAAAGGGGAATAATGAAGAAAAAAACTGGACTGAGGAATTCGATTCAAATCATGGTACATATTATCATGCTAACCGTATAATTACTGATTTTAATGATTGGATTGTCGGCGGAATGAAAGAATAACGGAAAAGGGGAGAAAACGCTTAAAGAACGTTTCTCCCCTTTTTTATAAGCCAAACATTCTCAAACAGAATACTCGTATGAAAGTTGTTGGCGTTATAGGTCAATTGAATAATTTCTGATAGAAGCTTTGTGATGGAAGTGTAACTACTTCTTTTGTGATAGGTAATTTAATTAAATCTTCGATTCTTACTAGGTGTATTTGATGATTCAGATCATCTAGATTAGCATGAGCGTCCTTAGAACAAATACATGTTTCATGATTTAACATCTTGAGGATATATACGTCTCCTAGACCTTCTATAGATACTTTATACATAGTTTTATTATTAACTAAAAGATTAGTTAATAATTTGCTATACAATATTAAAAGAACCCAAAAAGTAAAAAAGAGAATCAAGGCTATGACAATAGTATTCGTCTTATCTATGGATTCATAATTTAATTTAGTTACAAATATCATCCATAGTATATAAATAATAGTTGCCAGATATGCTATATAAAAAGCTGCTTCTCCCATACTTAAGTAACGTTTCTTTAATAGCTGATCATGAGTTAAAAAAATACTTTCAAAATTGGTTTTTGATAAAAGAGATATTCCAGAAATGATTACTGCTGGTAATGAAATAATTAATGCAATTATTGCCGATGATTTCATAAAAGTTATTCCTTTCAAATTTTATAAACTAATTTACGAAGTTCAAAGGACTAAGTTTCTATAAATTCGAAAATTAAAAATGATTATATAAAACGGTCGTTTAATATAAAAATCCGATATGCCGGTAAACTTAGTAGAATGATCAAAAAAAATGTTATATTCTCTCGTATATTAATCAATATCTATTTATTAATGAGATTTGACGTTTTATATAAAAAGTCGCTTAATCTGTGTAATGCAGAATAGGAGTGGTTCTTACGCAATGTTAGTGAATGTTTACGAGTATATTCCCAACTAAATACTATCATTTTCTTACAATATTAATACTTCGGATCTGAATTGCGACAGAGCACTCGAATACGGAGTAGATCGAAGTTAGCAGGCCCATACATGAGACGTTTGATCATTTTCAATCGATTGACATTGCCCTCCACGTAGCCATTATTTTCTTCGTACTGACAGGCTGCCAAAATGACCGAAAGGTCTTTTTTGAGGCGACGCACAAAACGAGCGAGTCTCGGATGTGCCGTGACTTTCGGATTCATAATCAAACGAAGCAGTTCATCACTATCTCGCACACGTATTGCTTCTCGGAATCCTTGGATGAAGCAGAATGGGATTGAAAGATCCGGATATTCGCATAACAAATCTGAAACATCTGCGATGTCTTTCTCATTCTTTTTCGGCCATTTCCAGAGTAGTCGACAAGCATCTTTACGCGATAGAAAGAGCGGATTTTCTAGAAGCAGCCCCCTACGAATATCTCGAGCCCGATAACGGATAGCCCCGTAAGATCCCTTATACCCTAGACCTCTGAGCAGCCGTTCGATTTCCTTCAATGTCAAATGGTTCATGACGTACTCTCTTAAATGATCCATATAGCGATCAATTGAGTGGGAACGTTTCCGTTGTAGTGACGAGGGGTAATAATCAAGCTCACTATACTTCTTGACAGTTCGCCAATTCAGGTGAAGAGAACGAGCGATTGCATTCAGGGACATGCCCTTTCGATACATGGCTTGAACAGAAGAGACAAGTATTTGACGATTAGAATCGATGGGCAAGAAGTCTGTGGTAGAGGAAGGAAGTTCCTCTACCACAGACTGTTTCTTAGGGATAGGTAGGCGACCAGGTAGCACACGTCTACAAACGGTAACGAGCAATTCCCACAGATTGTGAATCAGGTGGAAACGATCACTCACTACTATGACGCCTTTTTTCTGAAGTGTTTCCTGGTATCTTGGGAATCTGTCTGAAGAAGCTCGAACAGGCTTTTCGATTAGTCGATTCATCCATGCGATCAGCTCGTCTGGATTCCGTGAACGGAATAATTCGATTGGACGATGGGTCTGTGCATTGCAGATGATTGTCCCATAACGACGTCCTTTTTTGAAGGCGAAGTCGTCAATCCCGATGATATCTGGCTGTTCAGCAGGAACAGGGACGCGTCTCAAAATCTTGAGAAGTGTATCGTGACTAATCCGTATACCAATCGTCGGGCAAACACGTGCCGCTTCCTTAGCATTCATGGCAAGCATCAACGTCGTCAATACATGATCGGTCCGATTGGTCCGTCTAGAATAGGGTACCGCCCACGCGAGGCGTTCAGTAAAAATGATGCGTTCACAATTCGGGTTATCGCAAAACCATTTCGGAACTCGGAGTGTGAGTCGGATACAATGCTGTATTCTGAACAGGTCACCAGTCCTTCTCCAAGTGAAACCATGCCTTCTGTCACAACGTGCACCGCAGTCCGGACAGTGGCTAGTGGATGAAACAAGATGCGCCATAAGGTGTGTCTCGTGATCATTCTTCTCCATCGTCATTATGCGAATACGCGGATCTAGTTCTTCGATCTCGTACATAGGAATCAGTCCTTTTTAACTCTATTCCCATAGTATTGAAAACATTACCTCACTAACATTGCGTAAGAACCACAAACCTATTGCAAAATACATTAATCATATGGTAGCACATTTAAATTAGCTTTTTTTAATTGTTGGAGATACGTATTAGTAGTCGTAATGGACTCGTGACCAGAAAGGTTCATGACTTCATATAAAGGAATGCCATTCGCTAACAGCTTTGTGATGAAAGAGCGTCGGAACCAATGAGGCGAATTGGTTTGTGACGTTAAGTGGGCAGAAGCTGCTTGAGTGATTAGTCTCAATGCTTCATACGAAATAGGAGTATTCTCATCTCGTACATTGAAACAAATATGAAGGTTTATCACTCCTTCAATGTGCATTAATGTTTTCAGACGGTTGATAAGATGGATTGATTTTGGAGATAGCGGGATACGTCGCCATTTTTCACGCTTTCCTTTAAATTCGATATAACTCATAGAAGATGTTTCATGAACATGACTGAACTGAAGTGATAGTAATTCAGAAGCGCGCATCCCTGTAGTTAATAACAGATACCCGATCGTCTCGTTCCGCAACTGCAACAGCTCACGATTCTTTTTCTGTTTCACCGTGTGACGGAAGGCGAGTGCGATCGCTTCCATCTCGTCGAAATCGATCTCGCGGCGGAGCGGCTCCGGCTTCATCTGATCCTTCACCTGCAGTGACAGGTCGCGCACGTGATAGTCATTGACGTGCAAGAAGCGTAGAAAGCGCCGCAGCATAGCATTGCGCCGCTTAACGGTCCGTGGCGCATACTGATCATGGACGTCTTTTAAGTACTCATGCAAGTTGAGGATCGTCAGCTGCTTGACGCCCTGCGTCTTCGTCACAAAGAACCGAAGAATATAATCGAGATCTTGTTTGTAGGCCCGCTTCGTATGCGGGCTTTTTTGGCTATATATCGGAAATAATTCCGTTGCCCAAAATAACTCAAAAATCTCCAGATCGCTGAGTGCCTCCATATTCAAGTGATCATCCTCGAGCACGGCCAGTAACTTCTCCCGGCTATCAGCAAATGCCAGCGCTGCTTCTTCTTTGATCACGACTTCGTTCATTGCTTCCTCGTTCATAATCCATCCTCCCCTCTATCTGCTCAACGCTTCCTCTTTTGACAACTTATTTTTCTGTTTAATGATCAAATAAAGGATTATTTATGTAATACATTACATTGTGGTTGATTTATGTATGTATATATAATGAAATTAATTAATTTATTATTGTATTACATAATATCTCTTTATTTAGTGTAACAAACAACTACTTGTGATAATACATAATTATCACAAGTAAATTAAAAACGAATTTTTAATTAACATAACTCAATTGTTGCAGGAATAACGGTGAGGTGGAATACGAATGCGATCTTGTCTACTTTCCTAAATAGGCTATCAAATGTAGGTTATCTCATAAATATGAGCATACTTATTTTAGTGAGATGTAATAATTTTCTATTACGTAGTAGACAAAATCGCAATCAACGAGTAAACGAATCATATGATGTACAGAGAAGACTCATAGCATGTGCCCAATTGTTCAGATCACACCTGTTATTCAAGATAACGATGAGTGAAGAGGGGAGACTCGAAAAAAAACGTACTGGTATCGTGTAACGCTTGCCGAAGTGACTGATACGGGTTCATCATCTTACTAGCTTCAAATACACTGCTTTAAAAGGGTTATACATCTCATCTTCTGGATAGAGAAATTTATTTAGCCTTCTCTTGGACAAATCGTTCCTCGTTTTCAGGTGAGAACATTTATAGTCTATTCTATTGAATCGGTTCGGATAGTCTCTATTTTTGAAGTGTTTCGTATTCACTACTTGATCTAGAGGGGCTTATAAAAGAACGATGATACATAAAATTAACAGAAAGACATCTCCGCTAACGGAGTATTCAGGATTTAGTTAAACTTAAGAAGGGGTTATAGTTACGAACATAGAAGATATGTATTGATTAGGAGGTGATGAAAAATGAAGATCGTTTTATATCAAACAGTCCATTTAAAAACCTTTAACAAGGGGTCGACAGTACTTACGAAATTCTTTGAGTCTAATACTATTCCACATAAAGGTGACTTTATTGAGGACTCTATATGGAAAGCAGGTGATGATCAAGAAGTCCAATCAGTTGTGATCAATTATCAAAAAAATGTCTGTTACGTAAATTTGTCCCCCGTTACTTTGAATACTGAAGATAAAGTAAAATTAACTGAATATGAGAACATGGCCAAACTACATGAGTGGCTTCCAATAAGATGAAGCGTCGCTATTAGAGATATGAAGTACATATATAACACCTTAATGAGGTTGCCAAAACACATTTTTTATCGGTGTTAGGTAGCCTGTTTTTCTTGTATTCATAGGTGTAATGTTTCCTATTCGGTTGATTAAATTGAAAATGTTAGGTAGAGCGATACTATCTTACCCATGTTTAAATTGGGGCTCATTTTTGATTTCGTACTTCTCCATGATCTCTTACATCGTTAACTTACCACTCAGATTATCCTTGACTAATGTTCACTTTATTTCGCTTGAAACATACGCATTCGCCCATGTAAAAACACCTCTAATGTTAAAGGGTGTACCATTCTATAGATGTATTATGTTGCCTCGATCTGTCATCTCTTCCTCAGTTGATTCCTCGATTGATGATGCGAATAGCGGTCGATCAAATATCGTTTGGATGTTAAAGTTACATGACAAAAAGTGAAGTCTAGATTATGTTTCCTCATCCTCGCGGCTATTCGGACGTCGTCATTACAACTGATTTCGAATGATTTGACGCGCTGAGCTTCTGCATGATTGTTCATGTGTTTCAATACATCCGCCGTATAGGTCACATGGACTCTCAAGCGAGGGTTAAGAGTGACCCTTTCCTATTCATTTATCATTTTTTCGTTCCAGGACAAATTAGTGCGCAAACATGCGGTAAATTAAAGGTAAACGAATAAAGAATTCGTCCCCTTTTTCTTGAGTTCCAACGCGTGTAGATTTTTACCCTTTTGAGATATAGGTACGCTTATTTCCTTACATTTTCTTGTGTTCTTCTGAATAAAATTTAGACTCCACAATGATTTTGCATTTCGAGTGTTTGCTAACGAAATGCTGAGCTACTACTCCGTATTGAGGGTAAGTTCAAGGTAAAGGGATATCTGATTTAACCCTATTGATACCATCCTTATCAATTATTAAACTTGAACATTCTTCACCTCTATTTTTTTCTGATCATATCAAACATGCGGATAAAACAAAAAAACGACGAACCTAAGTCGTCGTTTTGGTATTACGCTTCTAAGTTACCTCTTTTTAAACCATTCTTTAACCACGAACACAATGACTGGACCAACTCCTTGCGAGAGCGATGCCCCAACCTGAATACTGGTCATCAATAAGAACCGAATAATCAAGACGAGGTAAGCCTGCCAAAGACTCCCGTTCATCACGACATAATCCAATAACAGATCTTCGGGGAATAACCAAGCAACAGTCGGCATAATCACGATGTATGTAAATGTGGTTCGAGCAAACCACACATACAAAATATTTAAGCGCTCCTCTTCACTCATTTCCTCAACGTTCAAATCTACACCCGTCCATTTTCTGAACCCTCTCTTCGGATTCTTCCACTGATCGTAAAAAGAACGTACCACCTCACCTGGATTCTTCCATTTTTCAAACTGCTCAATCAAAAATCGCTTCATCAGCATATCTCCTCTCATATTCACCCAAAAAATAATTTTACTGTTACAACTCTGAATTTAAATTGAAAATTCAGACATCTTATCTTTGTCATAGTCTCGGCAATTGCCGATCCGCTAGAGTTTAAGAACTGTAGCGTGCACCCTCCCTTCGCTTTTCGAATAAACAAAAAACGGGAATCCGTCAATTCGGATTCCCGTTCAAGCGATTAATCGCTTGTTGACTACAATATTGATCTTATCATAAATTTTTTTATTGCGCAAGTATAGCATCATAACATTATATTAACACTTTGTATTTTTTTAGTCAACAAATTTTATCAATTTTTTTAGTTTTATTTTGGTAAGACGAATTGTAATACTAAGTGCAACACCTAGCCGAAAACACAAAAAAACCATAACGACCTCGTGTAGAATAGAGTTACCACACAAAATTCAACGGAGGATTCGTTATGAGCTATGTTCATCTCACCACATCAGAAAGAGTCAAAATAGAAACTTATCTAGAGCTTGGATTTTCAATGCGAAAGATCGCTCAGCATCTCGGACGACAGCCGTCCACGATTTCACGTGAGCTCAAACGGAATCCTTCCTACAATGCGATCAACGCCGGACGGCGTTATGAGATGCAAAAAAAGAATTGTGGAGCACGCACGCTGTTCAGCACTTCGATTGGCTCACGTATCCTTTCGAAACTGCGAGAGACATGGTCTCCCGAACAGATCGCAGGACGGCTCTTTCACGAACAGGGACCATCGTACAGTACAATCTATCGATGGATACATAAAGGATTCATCAAGAGCAATTTAGGCGTTTTACGACAAAAAGGAAAGCGCCAAAAGCCACGTGAGACAAGAGGTCGCTTCAACATCGGGCTTCCAATCAGTAAACGTCCGTCGGACGTCCGGGGTCGAGAAACGTTCGGGCACTGGGAGTTGGATACTGTCGTATCAGGACGAGGGCAGACAAAGGCATGTGTCGTGACATTCATCAAACGTAAAAGTCGGTTCTATATCGTACTACCGATGGTCGATCGTTCTTCTCACTCGATGGAACATGCCATCCGAATACTTTATTCTTCTTTTCCATTGGGAACGTTTCAAACCATGACGACGGATCGCGGTAAGGAGTTCAGCTGTCACGAACGGATACAGGACTCTCTTGGTATCCCAATGTAATTCGCGGATCCCTATTCTTTATGGCAACGTGGCAGCAATGAGAATGCCAATGGTCTTCTCCGTGAGTTCTTCCCAAAGGGAACCAACTTCGGAATGATCAACAAGACAGAATTAGATCACGCACTTTTTAGAATCAACAATCGACCAAGAAAGTGTTTGGATTGGAAAACTGCATACGAGGTCTTTTCCGAAGAAGTGTTGCGCTTAATTTGACAAACCGTCACACATTAATAAATTGTAAGAATAAATATAATAAGACTCGATATTAAAATCGATAAAAGTAAAAACTAATATTTTACATTTCAAAGACAATCTAATATTTATTTTTTTAAGAAAGACTTATAAATGTCCATAATTGAACAGTCCAATATAATTCGACAGTTGTAACATTTTTGAAACATCAAAATATCGATTGAATTAACAGAATAATCTGCTATATTCTAACTACTAACAGGAAAACATTGTCATACGGTGGTTCTCGAAGGAAAGGAGCATGCACTATGTACCGATTCGGAGAGTGGTTACGACGTGAACGTCTAGAACATGGTTGGAGTCAGGTAGAATTAGCAGAAAAGACGTATGGAGAGATTTCGCAGGCAGCAATTAGCGCCTATGAGCGGAATCGTTCACTCCCCTCGATCCTAGACGTCCAAATCCTTGCGACAGCCTGCGAGCAGACGCTAGGATCTATCCCTTGGGATGAATTCGACTTAAGGATGGAGAAAAAACGGAATTGGTCGAACCTGAAGCAAGAACGCTTCGATTTGGCAGAACTTCCGCTCGCGGATTCTGTGCGCACGTTCGACGGCAAGACCTATCAGCTACATGGTCGGATTGCCATCGAACAAGAGAGCAAGGAGACACAAGAAATCTCGCAGATCTATTACCGGATTCGGACCGTCGTCGGTGAGAATCAGGTCATTGCGAAACGGAAGCACCCGAATGATGAGTTGATTCACGTCTCACGTCGCAGACTGGTTCATCAGTGAACCATCTTTGAATACGTATCTACTTATGAAATAACACGAAACAATGAAAAAGAGGAATTGATGACCGTAGCAGCATATCGCTAAGGACAGTCACTCCAATCACATACCGGCGTGTCCCTCATGTGTGACCGGATGAGCGGGATATACGCAGAAATGGTTTGGCGAGAGTCGCCTAAAACTCGCCCACAGGTCACGTATTCGTTGAGGGTCATCGAAAAACCCTAGACAGATGTCCGATATCGGATGTCAGAGTTCGTGGGGGAACCTGCTCGAAACCCACCGTCTTGCTCGACTCCGACTGTCCTTAAGGATGTGCTGCTGCGCATCGATCTCAAGGAAGGAGTGTGCACTATGCCGACACGTGAACAGAAGCAGAACAAGACCTTTGCGGAAAAGTTACTCCGGATCCAAGGAAAAGACTATGAGCAGTGGCTTGACGCTCAGCATCAACTCGTCATCCAGGAGAACCAGGAACTCATCTTAGAAGCACTCGACTCGAAACTGAATTTCACATCGCCTGTAACTACGTCACGGGATTGAGAGGAGGAAAACAGATGGGTTTGAATGAGACAGGACTTAGTTTGCTGCAGTTCTTTCAAGGACTCGCCGTCATCGCCGCAGCCATCGCCTTCGCAGTTGGTGGCTTCTACTTCATCTTCGGGGGAGATCGTGGACGATCAAAAGCCGTCGGTTGGCTCGTCGGTGGTGCCGTCGGCCTGATCATCGTCATGGGTGCCTTCACGCTGGCTGAGATGGTCAACGACAATATCAAATTCTAATCTAACAAGCGATCAAACAGACCGTCATTCCAAACTGGATGGCTTTTTTATTGCCTTCATAGAGGATGTCTTGCTTCAAAGGAGGAGAATCTATGCTCTTTGTCCGCTTCACCGACGTACCGAAAGAAGCCTTCCCGAACTATGAGCGTCTCCCGTATGAGGAGGCGCTTTTATTATCCACCCAAGTCCATCAAGAAGCGCAACAAGCAAACGAACGGTTTGCGAGTGAGTTCCGGATCTTCGATGATGCCGATCAGCTCGTCTATAAAGGATCGTTTCAGTTCGGTGATCCGACATATCCCAATCTTTACTTGCAACTGAAGGAACGGATTCCACGCATCCGGATCCGGAAGGAGGATGCGACGAAGAAGATCCTGTTGCTCGAGAACTTGGAGCGTTTGACACCGGAATCTTATAAGACGATGACGACTGCAGCGATTCAACAACATCCGGATGCGACACACGTCTCCCGCTTACGTCGCGGACAGCGTCGTCTCGTCTATGGCGTCAGTGGTGTGAGTCTTTTACTACTCGGTTCGCTATCGATTGTTCAACTGACACAGCCTGACTCACCAAGTAGTGTCCGCGCATCGTCAGGGGATTGGCAACCGCTTTATGAAGAAGCATTAAATGGCAAGACCGATCCACTGATGCAACGTCTGGAAAAACAAAAGTCATGGAGCAACGAACAACAACAGTTCCTGATTACCCAGTACGTCGAAAGAGAAGACTACGATCAGGCGGTGGCTGTGACGAACGATCCGATCGACGTCGAGACGATCATCATGCAGTCGAAGCCATTCGCTACAGACCGTCAAGAGACATTGCAAGCCTTCCAAGCGGTCCATCCGACGGATGAAGGTGCCTTCGATCTCGCCATCCTAGAGAAAGACTATAAACGTGCGGTCTCCATCCCGGACGTCGAGATGACGACCGCGCGCAAGGAGGCGAAGACACGTGCCTACATCGCGTTGAAAGATGTGACGAAGGCACAAGAAAGCGTCAAGCTGGTTCAAGACGAACAACTGAAACAGCAAGTGGTAACACTTGTCCAACTGGATGAAGAGATTCAAACACTTGAAGATCAAAAACGACAGTTATCGGAGAAAACGGACAAAAAAGAACTCGAGAAGCTCAATGAGTCGCTCGAAGCGAAGCAAAGACAAGCCTCTTCTCTTCTTTAACGAAAGTGTGGTGACTGAAATAATGATGAACTTCTCATTGCGTTCCCTCGCTACCTCCGCTTGGCTTTGGCGATGTCTTGCCTTTTTGATCGCTTTACCGGCTGTGTTGTTCTTAGTACTCAATGTCGCATTTCAGTTCCTACAGCAGACAATCCAAAATCTCTTTCAGGACGGGAAGTTGACGACCGGTTCCCCGCTTCAATACGATCCGAGTTGGTGGACGACGCTCGCCTGGTCGACCTCCCTCGCTTTCGCTTTGTTCGGTGTCTGCTTCCTACTGGGAGGGTTTCTCTTATTGAAGTATTGGCTCAATTTCCGTGATCTCAAGGCAGCACAGAAAGGAAGTGCCCGCTTCACGACGTTCCAAGAGCTGAAACAGCAGTATCGGGACGTGCCAGACCGCAAAGAGGCGTACACCGGATCCGGTGGCGTCCCTGTCGGTCGTTATCGCGATCGCCTGTATATCGATGACAGTGCCGTCAACAACCTCGTCATCGGGACAACCCGGTCCGGGAAAGGTGAGACGTTCGTCTTCTCGACAATCGATCTCTACAGCCGTGCCGAACGTCAAGCGAGCCTGATCATCAATGATCCAAAAGGCGAGCTGTTCGCCGCCTCCAAAGAAACGCTCGAGGCGCGTGGGTATCAAGTCGAAGTGCTAAACCTGATGAACCCGTCCCAATCGATGTCCTATAACCTGTTGCAACTGACAATCGATGCCTATTTGGACGAGAACTACTCCCTCGCCCAACAGTATGCCCGCTCGGTCGCCTATATGCTCTACCATGATCCGAAAACGAAAGACCCGTTTTGGAGCAACTCTTCAACGGACCTCTGTACCGCTTTAATTCTTGGACTTTGTGAACAGGCGAAACACGAACCGGCGAAGATTACGATGTATAACGTCGCCTTGATGCTGTCTGATCTCGGCTCGCGAACGGTCACCGATGACATGGGACAAGAACAATCGGCACTCGACGCTTTCTTCTCTGCGTTTCCAGAGAATCATCCGGCACGTATGCAGTATGCGACGCTTCATTTCTCCGGTGGCCAGACCCGCGCCAGTATCCTGGCGAATACGAATGCCAAGCTTGGGATCTTCACCCTTGATGCGACGGCACGATTGACGGCACAAAACTCGCTCGACATGAAACTGATCGGCTTCAACCGTTGGATCCGCGGACGTGCGCTCCCCTTGTCGCGGCTGACATTCCACTTCCCGAGCGGAAAACATCTCGCCTTGACGACGGATGACGACGGGAGTTTCGTGCTACATCACGAAGAAACACTCGATGTCGGATCTACCATCACAGTAAAAATCGATAAACAAACGTACACCATAACGCTCTCAGGTTGGAAAGACAAAACGAATGGGATCTTCGACGGTACGACCGATGCCCCGATCGACATCCGGGAGATTCGCCAGCACCCGCGTCCGGTTGCCGTCTTCCTGATCGTCCCGGATTATGATCCGACGTTGAACGTCATCGCCTCACTGTACGTCAAACAAGTCTACACCTCACTAGCCCGTGTCGCCTCACAAGCGACGAGTGGACGGTGTGAACGCCAGGTCATCTTTCTCCTCGACGAATTCGGGAACATGCCGGCGATCGAAGGGATGGCGAACATCATCACCGTCTGTCTTGGTCGGAATATCCGCTTCAACCTCGTCATCCAGTCCTACGCCCAACTCGAGAACCTCTACGGGGAGGATTGGAAAACGATCGATGGGAACTGTGGGAATACGCACTACTTGTTGACGGCAGACGAGTCGACGGCGGAATTGATCTCGAAGAAGCTCGGCGAACAGACGATTGTCACGAAGTCGCGTTCCGGACAGACCTTCTCGCTTTCGAAATCGAAGACGGAAAGCGTTGATGGCCGGCGCTTGCTGACAGCAACAGAAGTGATGGGATTGAAGGAAGGAGAGATGCTGATCATCCGTGTCATCAAACGACAAGATAAACAACAGAAACGGATCCAGTCCTACCCGCTCTTCCTGACTGGACGGACGGCGATGAAATACCGCTATGAATACTTAGCGGATGACTTTAATACAGAACGTTCCATCAACGATCTCGTGATTCCATGCGCGCATGCCCATCTCGACCTGAATACGCTCCGAATCCCGTTCCAAATCGGTCCCTCAGTTGCATCGAAGAACATTGAGACGAAGGAGGAGACATCTGATGCAACAGAATGGCGTGTCTGTGAGGTCCTGCAACCGAAAATCCTCCGCTCCATCTTCGAGACAACAGAATACGACACGCTACCTATCACAGCGTTCGAGCAAGGAATCACCGATAAAACGATTCCTGTGACGGACAACCAGCGCCACTTTTTGAAGACGATCATCAGTAAACGACTCGAGAAACTTCGTCATGGCGTCTAAGGAGGGCATCATATGACAGAACTGACACGCACCGAACGCGTCCAGCGCGAACTCCGGGTCATCGCGACCATCATCAAGGAGAACAAGAAGCGCCTCCGTCGTGGTGAAGTATTAAACATCCAAACCCAAGATGGCTTTTTAATCGTATTTGAGGAAGAAGACCCAGACTCAGGCGACCGAAAAACTGTTACGCTTATAGACACATTCGATTTCCGGGTCCATGTCAGCAATGGTGACCTGACGGATCCGGAACAGGTGTCATCATAGGAAAAGGGGTGGAGGCATGCAAGCGAAACGAGTACTCTCCGGACTATTGATTTCCTCTGCGTTACTTTTAGTCGGTTGTAGTGAAGAAACGTCGAAAAATACATTAGCTCAGATACAAGATTCTGAAGTTGATAAGATGATGAATGGTAAAAAAGACGGTATCTTATTAGTGGTAAAAGAAACTGATGGAGAATTTGAGAGTTACGTCGATAAGATTAAAAACATCTCTGAAGAAAAGAACAAATCGGTGAAGATGTACAATACATTCCAACCTGATGGAAAAGAATTAGTTAACAGGGATACTTTTGAATACACATCCGAATTAAAAGGAGAGCGTCTATACTTCATTAAGGATGGTGAAGTACAAGACGAGCTAAATATTAATGTTCTTACTGGAACTCAACTGAACGATGAAGTCGAAAAATTTATTGATCAGAACAGTTAATAAGGAGTGAATCTTATGACAGATTCCGAGCTAATTTCAAAGTTCAAAGACCTTGAGGATGTTTTTAATCTCAGTAATCTTGTAAATGATGCACTAAGGACTGTTGGATGGATATTAGTTCGGGGACTTGCTGTCATAATTGATGGATTAGAAGAAGTAACGAACACTATCCTTTTAACAAAGACATTCTTTAATAATCCAGAAGTGGTTGAATTCGTTCAGACGATTCAACCTTTTTTATATGTCATCTTAGCTGGTAGCTTTCTTTTTACAGGCTATTTGATTATCTTCCAAAAGAAGTTTGATCGGGAAGGCTTCTTAATCAACGTGTTTATCACTCTTTTAGTCCTAGGGCTACTTTCCCCTACGATGATAAAAGTAAATGATTTTTCAGATGAAGCGATTGCACAAACTAATTCGAGCAATTTGTATGACGACAATGACTCTACGATTTCAAATAAGATATTACTTCAGAACATCCATGATTTAGTACTCTACGATAAAAAAGATTTTAAAGTACCTGGACAAAAAGAAAAAATGAATAACATCCCTGAATCATTAGTTAAAAATCTGAGAGTCAACGAAGTCTTCAATCAAAATGATTTTGCGCTTTCTGATACAGGTATTAAACTTTCCGAGAGTTTTGTGATGTGGGATGGAAAAGAAGCTGTATTAGGCGAACTCGATCAAAGTGGCGTTGAATGGAACAACCAATATTACTATCGGTATCACCCGAACTGGCTGACAATCCTCGTCACGCTTGGGGTGATGGGTTTCACCCTCTTCTCAATTGCCTACAAGCTGGCTCGACTCTCGTTCGAGTTGGCTTTTAATTATGTCTTGGCGATTTTGATAGCACCCGCTGATCTACACAGCGGACAAAAGACGAAGAATGTCATCCAAAGCATCTTGAACACCTTTCTCGTCATCATTCTGATCTTCGTTTCGATCAAACTCTATACGATTGGAACGGCATACCTGGCCGATACACTGGACGGACTCGCCTATTTGATTGCATTGATTGCCTTCTCTGCAGCTTTAATTGATGGACCAAACATGGTCGAACGTCTCTTCGGGATTGATGCCGGTCTGAAGCGCGGTTGGGGTGTCGCACTCGGTGCGTATGCTGTCGGGAAAGGAACAGCGAAAGTGGGCGCTCGTGTCGCCGGTCAGACGATTAAGATGACATCACGCCCTGCCACTCCTTCTGTCTCGGAAGCAGCGAGTACGAAATTGCCACCGAACCCGCCACCGAATGGCGGTACACCCGCGAGTCGTCCAGATCGTTCGCCTGAGAGTGTTCAGAATCCATCACAAGCACAAGAGCGGACATCTCGTCCAGCAGGACCAGAGAACCAACAAAGCGAGTTGGTTGAGATGCCAATGCATGGTACGGTGCAAGAGGCTCAGGCTGCAGCAGCATCACCCGAATCTGTTCCACATCGTCCGGACTCTGTCACACAATCAACACCTGTGCTGCCATCGACTTCTCAATCGACAATACCTGCTACGCAACCGAAGATGTCTAATGTGTCGTCGAATGAACAACAGGTTACTTTGCCACCTGAAACGCCTATGACATCTCATCAGGTCACACAGTCTCCACAGACTTCCGAAGTAAATCGCAATCCTGTTACGTCTTCAGTGGATTCGACACCATTCGACAAAACGAATGCTAGTACGTCCGCTCATTCTGTAGAAACAACAGAGAATGTGTCTCCGAACATCACATCGTCTAGCTCTTCCAGCAGCTCACCGTCAACCAGTGATTCGCAGGAGACGTCATCCGGAACGCAGCGTCAGCGAAAATCAATCTATCAGACACTCGAGACCACGACACAAAAAGAACTCAAGCATGTCGAACAAGCCCAGACACGTGTGACGCAGGAATCATCCCGAATGTACTCGACGGATGTTCCGCGTCTAGACCCGAAAAAGGAGTGAGAACATGCAACAGCGCCAATACCGGATTCCGAACGAAGTCACGACCGAACTGAAAATCAATAAGATGCTCTACCTCTATGATTTACTGTTTCTCGTCGCCTTAATCATCGTCCGGTTGATTGCCCTTCCGTTCATCCCGGACGTCTTGCATCTCCCGTTCACGTGCTTCCTCGTTGGCTTCGGACTCTTTCTCGTTATCCGACCGACGACGAACCCGGAGAAACGGATGGTCCACGTGCTCTATTACGCACTGATCAAGAAGAAAGACACCTATATCGCGTTGGCCGACCGGAATGAATCTTCGAAAGGAGCGTGATCAGATGAGTTTATCGGAAGATACACGATTGAAAACAAGTCCTATGACCGATATTACCTGGCTCGACGAGGTTGAGTTGACGACACCACCAACACGCAAGGAAAAACGTGTCCGCATCCCGCCGTCAGTCGTCTCCATTTTGCCGATTATCGACTCAACAGCGCTCGATGTGTTCGAGATGCAGGACGGGACGTTTTGCGACATCATTCAACTGACTTCAAAGGATATTTACGGACTATCTGAGACGGAGAAGGACCACGACATCTTCTCCCTCGCCTATCTCTTACAAGCGTATGTCCATCCATTGAAGGTGATTCCGCTCAATACACCGCTTAATCTAGAAAAACAGAAACAACGGATCGAACGACAGCTGCGGCAGAATCAGATTGCCGCCTATCGTCCCTTCCTCCAAAAGAAGAAACAAGAACTGATCTACCTTGAGGAGCATCGCACGAATCGCGATTATCTCCTCTTTTTTTATGCTCCGGACGAGGCAATGCTCCGGGAACGGAAGCATCAATTAACGAAACTCCTTCGGCGCAGCAACCCGATGGTCGAACTGACGATCGAGCAGAAAATCCATGTGTTGTTCCAACTGCACAACCCGAATACGAAACCAACCCAGGACGGAAAGGAGTGATGACGTCATGTGGCGTACACGTTTTCTACGAAAGCAGGATCCTGAGACACTTAAACAACAGGACGGCTACAATCCGACATTCGTCCAAGCGATCCAGCCGCAAGGCGGACTCCGCTTCGAACCGAACTATGTCCGGACCGGTGACGGTTATCTCGCCTGCCTCCATGTCTATAAGTATCAGTCGACCGTCTATGATTTCTGGCTTGAGCCAATCCTTAACCTGCCAGGTGTCCTGACGACGCTCGACATCGGGACAGCGGACAAGCGAGAGATGATCCGGACGATCAATAAGTCGATGGCCGAGCAGAACACCCGCTTCGAGAATGCGAAAGATAATGTCGACCGGATTGATGCGCGTGAGACATATAAGGAACTGAACGAACTCTATGAACAGATCACGCAAGGCGAGACGATGAAGTACTTGCATCTCCGACTCTACGTCAAAGCAAAAACGCTCGAAGCACTTGAACGCCAGGTCCAGGACGTAATGGAAGAACTGGAAGCGCGGAACTTCCGTGCTGCCGTCTTCCTCAACGAACAGGAGTGGGAATGGCAGAGCCTGTTCTTGAGCTATGAGCAACAACAAAAATTACCGAACCGTCGTCGCGGGAAAGAGATTCCATCACTGTCGATTGGGGGTGGTTATCCGTTCCACTTCACATCGCTACAGGATCCGACCGGTACCTATTACGGGACGACCGACACGAACGGGAGTGTCATCTTCGACTTGTTCCATAAGGATAAACAACGGAAGTTTTACAACGCGCTGATGATTGGGAAGATGGGTTCCGGGAAGTCGACGTTGCTCAAAAAGACGGTCCTCGATCAAGCAATCAAAGGCAATCACGTTCGCATCTTGGACGTAACGGGCGAGTTCTCCGATCTCGTACGACAGCTTGGTGGAAAGGAAATCGCGCTCGACGGCTCCGCTGGTCGGATCAATCCGCTCCATGTCTATAAGACGGTGACGCACGCCGACGGTTCTGCGGACGAAGCACTATCGTTCATGCAACATTTGTCGAAGATCGCGGTCTTCTATCACTACATCAATCCGGCAGCCTCCCAGGAAGAATCAAACGAGTTCGAGATTCTGCTCCGGCAACTCTATCTTGAGAAGGGGCTATGGAACGAGGACGGTGACGCCCCAATCACGACGCATCAAGCAAACACCTACCCCGTCTTCTCCGATTTTTTGACGCTTGTTCGTTCCGAATTATATGCCGATGCAGCACGGACATCGATCCGCGAGACCATCAGCACGAACCGTGTCAGACGGCTAGAGAACATCGAACTCGCCATCACGAATCTTGTCCATAACTACGGCAACATCTTCGATGGACATTCCTCGATCGAGCGGTTCGACGAAGAAGCGATCGTTTCGTTTCCGCTACGAAACTTGACTAACCTGAAGGATGAAATCTTTCAGGCACAGGTCTTCAACCTGATGAATATGCTCTGGGACGGGATGATCCTCAATGGTGCCGGGCAACTGCGCAGCTACAACCAGGGCGAGCTATTGATTGAGGACGCCTTCAAGTATCTGATTGTCATCGATGAGGCACATCATCTGATCAACACGCGCGATATCGCCCAACCGGCGATTCTATACCTGCAACAGTTCATGCGGGAAGCAAGGAAATACTTCGGTGGTATCTTCTTCGCCTCGCACTTGATCACGGACTTCGTCCCGACCGGCTCGAAGTCGGAGAACGCCGAGAACGTCAAGACGTTGTTCCAACTGACGCAGTATAAGTTCGTCGGCGAGCAGGATGCAGAGAGCATCCCGACGATCCAGACCGTCTTCGATGGCCAGTTGACTGAGAGTGAGATGCGGTTGATCCCATCGCTCGAGACGGGACGCATCGTCCTTAGTGTCTCCGGCGTGAAGACCTTAATCTTCGATGTCGATGTCTCGCCCGAGGAGCTGACCTTGTTCGGAGGTGGTGCCTGATGTGGAGTACAGTCCGGCAATCGGCACGTGTCGCCGTCCGGATGAAATGGCGACTCCTGACCTTAAAGTATCGTCTGATTGCCCTCGGTATCGCGCTCCTTCTCCTCCTGCTCATCATTATCGTCGCAGGCATTCTCGATACGTTGACCGGGATCGAGAATGAGCAGGCGACGGAGACACCGATTGCTTACTCGGACACCAGCTTACAGGTTAGTGATGATGTCTTACAGTACCGCGAGGCGATTGCGCGTGAATTAAAGAAGGAACAACTCGAGGGACAGACGAACGTCGTCCTTGCGTTGATGATGCAGGAGAGCGGCGGACGCGGGAACGATCCGATGCAAGCGAGTGAATCCAAATGCGGACGGATTGGTTGCATCACTTCTTCCGATGAGAGCATTCGTTATGGGGTGAAACACTTCGCATCGGTCTTCCGACAAGCGAACAAAGACGTCAAGTTGACGCTCCAAAGCTACAACTTCGGGGGTGGCTTCATCGATTATGTCCAAGAAAACGGTGGACGCTACACGAAGCAACTCGCAATTTCCTTTTCACAGATGATGTACCAACACGTCAAGAAGAGTGGTATCTATCAGTGCCATCGTCCGAGCGCGATCGAGCACCAAGCCTGTTACGGTGACATCGAATATGTCGATGCCGTCCTCCGGTATCTGACGCCGACGGTACTGGCGGAAGGCAAGACAGGACCCATCAAAGGGAAACTCCATGCGCCCCTCGACATCCCGCTTCAGATGACGTCGGGATTCGGATCACGAATCGTTTTCGGAAAGACGGACGTTCATAAGGGCATCGACTTCAGTTGTCACGATACCGATACCGTCCACGCCGTCCGCTCCGGTACCGTCACGTATAGCGGCTTACGCGGACCTTATGGGCAGCTCATCCAGATCAAACAAGGAGAATGGATCACCGCTTACGCCCACCTTTCCGCACGCCAAGTCAAGGCGGGTCAGAAGATCGAAGCCGGACAAGCAATCGGGATGTGCGGTTCGACTGGACGTTCGACCGGGAACCACCTGCACATCGAATTCAAGACGAGTGATTGGTCCGGACACATTGATCCGGCACCACTCTTTTCTCTATAAGGAGGGATGCAACATGGCATTGACGAGTCGTCATCTTTTAGGACTCGTGCTGTTCTGTCTGTTACTGTCTGTCAGTGCCAACGTCTATCAATACCGTTCGTCGGCATCAGAGAGACCGCACATGACAACAGAGAAAAACAGAAAAGATTCGCAACCAGAGACGACCACGATGGACTCTCCTGTTCCCACTGACGGACAGGAGCAAGAGCACGATTCGACCATCTCTAAGAGCGCGGAACGCTTCATCACGTTTGCTTTCACGTGGGAAGACGGGACCTATCCCACGCGTAAACGACAAGCCGCCCAGTATATGTCGGAGTCCATCAAACGGACGTTATTCGCGAGTAGCGGAAGTGATGGCAAGTTCAACGCCTCCGTCTCGGACATCGAAGTCTTTCCGAACCATGACGATCCGGAGCATTGCCTCGTCCGCTTCCAACGGACCTTGACGATTGATGCCAACGGTTACGAAGAGACGTCGGATGAGCTGGTTGAACTGACTTTTACACATCATGACGGACGTTACATCGTCGATCAGATGAAGAGTCTTCACACGTCAGGAGGTGTCTAAATGCATCCAGGAAAGCGAAAGACGTTGACCCGTGACTGGTCGCGATTGTATCTCGGAACAGGCCTATTCTTCTTGATTGGTTTTCTGTTTTTTGGTTTCTCCTCCCTCTTCTTTGCTGAGGAACAACAGATCAATGCGACACCGATTGGTGAAGAAAAGCGGTTGAAGAATGGACAGAATGTCACGCTTCTCGACTGGTCGCATGACGCGAAACGGAAGCAAATGCGCGTCCGCCTCCAGTTCGATCAACCCCAAGACTACGCGACAAAACTTGTCACTCGCATCGCTTACAAGGAACGACCGACGGATGAGCAGCGCGTCCGCGTCGTCTATCACCAGGACCAACACTACGTCTTCGAAATCGAAGATGTACCGCGCGACTTTGATCAGCTAGCACTCCGCTTGTATGTCATTGAACCACAACAGTCACTCGAGAAGCTGAGTGCTACGAAGCGAGAAGATGCGCTAGTCGAATCACTCTATATGGATCAGCGTCGTGTCTCAAATAAGTCACTGCCTACTCAACAAGCGGACGATTATGCGCAACTTTTTCTCACTGACGAACACACACAAAGTCAAAAAAAGATCGAAACAATCAAGCACGAACAGATGGAACAAGCTTCGCTCATCCAACAAATCGAACAGGACATCGAGACGAAACAAGCCACGTTACCTGACCTGACACTCGACGAAGCAGTCGAACGTGAGGATGAAATCTTCAATCTGAAGCAGGACAAAGAAGAAGCACTTCTACGACAAACGGAACTGAAAAAACAACTCAGCCAAGAAGAGAAACGACAAGATCAGTTGCGCATTAAAGCACGTGAACTGAAATGGTAAGGTGGCACACACCGTGCCAAAATGCCATTTTTAGTGGCACAGGGTGTGACCTTTTAGCGATTTTGATGATATCAGGGAAACAATAGGCTCCGCCTAGGCTAGCACGCTGAGTGATAGCAGTTTCCCCTTATGCTCTTTTTCACGATTTTGAACTGTTTTTGTGTTTTAACCTTTTAAAAACCCAGCATACTATTAACAATCCTATTGATCTTTATCAACGCTTAACTCGATTCAATTACGTCACTTTTTTCGAACCTTTTTGTCTCATGATGTTGCATCTTCGACCAGATATGTTTCAGAAGTTCGACGATCAAGGAGACGCTCAAGGCTTCTCCAAGTGCATAACTGTGTTCCATGATTGATTGCATATGTTTCCTCCATTCCTTGTCTGAGCGGTAGCAGCTTTCTCACTTCTAATGACAGGAGGAACGAATGAATTGTTCGGAAAGAATTTCATTTCTTTGAAAGTAGAGACTCACTTTCGTGATGGAAGGAGGAAGACAGATGAATCTCTTGATTCGCGACATCGACCCCGTCCTCGTCAAACAACTCGACGAACAAGCGGAGAAACAGATGTGTTCCCGACAAGAATTATTAAAAGGATTGCTAACGACCTGGTGCGCGGACGGCGTCCAGTCGACGCAAGTAGCACGCCTCGAACGACAGCTCGAAGCGAACACCTTACACCTGAAGCGGAGCGCAACCGAACTCGAAGTATTGACTAAACTCTTCCGTGAGGTGATGCAGGATGACTAAGGTGCCCGGTGTCATCATCAAGTCGAAGTTCAAACTCCCTCAAGCAACCCGACGTGCGCGTCGCTATACGACGTACCTTAGTTACATCGATCGACCGGAAACGAAAGCTCGGTCGCAACAGTTTGAGAACTATCACGATTATATGGAGGATGAACTGAAATCGAGCGGTCTGTTCACAGCGACGCAAAATCGATTGAATGCGACTGAACGAGAGCAATTGCGTGAAGTCTTTCGACGGGCGCAGGAGAACGGCAGCATCCTCTGGCAAGATATCATCTCGTTCGACGAAGCGTGGTTACAAGAAGTCGGCGTCAAAGAAAATCGCTACATCGATGAGCAACTTTTGATGCAGGCGACACGGAACGCAACTGCACTGATGATCGAAAAGGAACAGATGCTACACGCGACATGGACCGCCGCCATCCATTACAACACGGACAACATCCATATCCATGTCGCGACAGTCGAGACGATCCATCCACGCGAACGCGGTAAACGGAAACCAAAAACGATTGAAAAGATGAGGGCACAAGTCGTCCATACGCTTGCCGACCGGACACGTGAACAAGAAAAACTGAATACCTTCATCCGCGATGAGGTTTTGGCGCACAAGCACAATCGCTCAACAGAGTCTCTTTCAAATCGAATCTTGCACCCGGAACTCGTTCGGCAGTACAAAACGATTCAGAAACAACTACCGAACGACAAGCGGCAATGGTATTACAGCATGAACGGTATGAAGGAACTGCGTCCTTCACTCAATCAATTTACTGACATGTATCTTGCGACCTACTTCGAAAAAGAGCACAGCGAATTTAAACAACAACTCGATACAGAGGTCGCGTTCTACGAGCGGAGTTATGGATCGGCATCCCAAGCATCAACTTATCGTAAGACGAAAGAAGAGGATCTCTACAAGCGAATGGGAAACGCCGTCCTGTCCGAGATACGTGAGTCGTCCAAGCCAACTCAGAAGCTTGCGAAGAAAGTTGCATCTTCGCCCAAACAACGAATTCAAGCGACGTTTCGACGTGAACGGATCATGCAAGAGACGCTCTATCGAATCGGACGACACATGAACGATGAATGGGACCACATCAAGAATCAGCGCGCGTTTGAACAACTCGAACAGGAAGTTCAATACGAAAGGTAAGGTGAACCGGAATGGAAGAGACGAAGCAAGTCCGAGTCCGAATGAGTGCCGTGACCGCTGAATTTTTAGAGGAGTATCGCGAGCGGGAACGACTGTCCGGGATTGGTCCGGCAATCGATCACATCATCCGTGACTATCAAGAGATGATCAAGAAGCAATGGGATTTGAACTATATCAGTCGTTCCGTATCAAAACAGATCGAACAAGAGTTGACCATGTTCTGGGAAGAACAAATCACAAAGAGTCTCTCTCCGTTACGAAAGAGCGTCCAACAGACAGACCTTCAAACACAGGTATTGATTGAACTGGTGCAAGCCTTAATGCAGACGGAAAGCATCGAGGATATCATCCCGACGACAGAATACCGTCCTTCGTTCCTTGAGACAGCGGAGACGGCCGTCAAATCACGGATCGACCAACGAAAGCAGCATAAGCATTCGGATGAGGAAAGGATGACCCACAAATGAGACAACTGGAAGCTTTCACACTCGCAACGTTTCTCGAACTGCAACCGACCTACGTCACAGTCTTGATTCATCAAGCGCGATACGACATCCCTGTCTCATATGACGAATATTCGTTCCTTGAGATCTTGCAAGAAGATCCTCTGTTGTTGCTACCGGTATCACGTGATCGTCGTCATCTACTACTGGATCAACTCGCTGCCGATCCGATTGCCCTGCAGGAACTAGAAGATTTCGAAGGTGCTGCTGATTCGCCCGTTTCGTATGAAGGAGCGTGAGACACATGGCATACAAGAAGAAAACACGTGAGGATTATCAGAAGGAAGTACAAGCATTGACCGACAAGATGGAGACGCAGCTCGCTTCTCACTTCGTCAGTCAGGAGAGCATCAAGGAACATCTAGACTTCATGAGCCGATTCCACCGCTACTCGACTCGGAACATGCTATTAATCGAGGAACAGTTCCAAGGCGCCCGTGCCGTCGGTTCCTATGCGTACTGGGAGAAGCAAGGCGTCCAGGTCCAAAAAGGAGAGAAAGGCATCAAGATTTTTGTTCCCTCCCCCGTTACTTTCATTAAGCGAGATACGGATTGGATAGCATGGAAGGACGCAACGAAGACAGAACAAAAGCGCGCCAAGGAAGGTGCTCTTCCGACGTGGAAAGCGATGTACTATAAGATTGGTCACGTCTTCGAGTACACGCAAACCGATGCTCGTGAGAAGGGGCTCGAAGTCTCTGAACTGTTTGCTTCGTATCATCGAAATGGATCAATCCGTGAAGCACAGTCATTTCGTCGTGCGTTGAACGGGATCGCTGAGACACAAGGCGTGATGTTACTCGATCAGCCGATTCATGAACTAGGGACCGCGAAAGGGTGCTTCTATCCAGAGCTGAACGCGATTGCCCTGAATCCGCGGAACTCGGACATTGAGAACGTCATCGTCCTGATCCATGAACTCGCGCATGCGAATTTGCATAACACAGAACGAAACGAAGAGCGCGGAATCGAGTTGAATCCGCACGAGAAGGAATTCCAGGCGGAGATGGTCGCCTACACGGTTGCGGCTCATTTCGATTTTCCGACAGACGAGTTTTCATTATCGTACCTCGCCAGCTGGACACAAGGGAGAGACTTGCGCGATAAAGAAGAATTGTTGCATGAAGTCCATCAGACATCCGGTCATTTCATCCGTGAGATCCATGCTTCGCTCGAGCAGGAGCAAGTACTTGAACGGGAAGCATCGCCTCTCAAGATGATCGAACATATCGAGAACAAGTCATACATTACGGATCAGGGGATGCCATTAGCCGAACGGCTCGAGCGGATCATGCAACACACCCCGGAAGACGTCGGAGCTTACCTGACGAGTATCGCTAATCAAGACACGCAGCAGGATCTCTCGACGTTCGATGAGCCGATGATGCTCGTCCATGGAGCGACAGACTTCTTCGAACCCTTCGCGAAAGCCAACGACCGCGACTTCGACGAACACGAGACGATTGCCTATACATTGGTTATTCCTGGAGAAGAACCGATCAGTCAACACTTCCAGGGTCTTGAGGAAGCAAGTAGTCCGTTACATCATATCCTGAAGACGGAGATCGTCAGCAAAGAGACAGAGCAAGTACTTGAGAAAGCGTGGTATGACGAGATGGTTTCGACAGAAGACCGCGACTTAGAAAAGGTACGACAAATTGTGACGCGTCACTTCAATGTGCCGGAACAAGATTTCCGTAGTCGCTAAAATCACTTCCTTCTTTTAGTCGAATTCAAGTAATATGAAAGAGCAGGATAATACTGACAATACGGATGAAGAGGAGGATGTAATTTGAATAATAATCAAGCGATTGCTTATGCTATCATCGCGATGGAGCAGCTCGGCTACACACGTGAACAAATCGAAAAAGTGCAAGCCAGTATGCTGTCTGAGATGGATTGGACGGATGAAAAAACGGCTGAGAAAAAAGCTGGATCCATCCTTAACAAATAAACAAAAAGATGAATCATCAACACTAATGATTCGTCTTTTTGTTATTGCTATATTTGTTATTAAAATAAATATCTATTTTTTTATACAGAAGCTTTAGCAATCCATTTTCCAAGATTATTATATCCATCATCGTTAATATAATCGTACACTCCAGAAACGATTTCATTGAAACTTAAACTTTCACCAAGGACATTTGTACCTATTATCTTTACTGTACTTGGATTTATAGATTTCAATCCTGTAACCATATCTCTAATATTTCCTATTTTCACACCAATAATAGTATTACCTTTTCTATAACTTTCTTCTATTTCATACCTGACATATGGCCTGTTCAAAGTCTCCTCTCCCAACAAAACAACGGTAACTGACGTACCTTTCAGCTGTTGGTCAATCCACCTTTTCACTGCGTTTTCTCCAGTTCGTTTTATCTTTTCAAATTCTGCTTTATCAATAAATCCGGCTTCTTGAATACTTCTAAACACACCAGAATTCCTTACGACATTTGCTCTTCTTACATCATTTTCATAATGAAAGCTAAAAAAAACTTTTTTATACATTATTCTTCACTCTCTTTCTTCATTATTGATGATATTTAATAATTTCTAGGATAGTATCAATAATTTTTGTTGAATCATTATGGCTCGAGTCCAACTTCTTAAATAGTTTTTTTAATTCACTCGTAGAATTAGGATAATATTCATCAATATTAGAATTTATCTTCTTCCATAATTGTTTACTTTGGTAACCAGTAGCTCCGACTGGTATCAAAATTTTATTCCGTTTTTTTGCTATTTTAAATTCTTTTTTTATTCCATCAGCATAAATAATCTTATCTTTTTCAAGTTTGTTACCCATTATAAATATAACGACACCGCAGTCCTTCATAATATTTTTTCTGTATTCATGCCATTTCTTTTTTTTATGTCTATGCTCTTTTTGAGAGAAAGGACGAATTTTTATAGCAGAATCTATGTCATTGTTTTGTGTGATTTCCATACCTGACAACACACCACTTAGTACTTCGTTTCCAACGTACAATCCTAAGCCAGTTGTAATTCGATATCCCGATAAATTTAATTGCAGTGCAAGATCACTAATAAAATCACTAGGACTTTGGATAATATTCCATTCTTTATTAAGTAAATCGCTGTGACTTCCTGAAATAAAAACATTTTTCGCCATATGTTTTTTCTGGATTTTTAATAGTATTTCAGTTATTTGGTCGTAACTATCTACTAATATAGATTTTATTCCATATCTCTCTAAATCCTTAATACGTAAGTATTGCTTATTCTGCGAATATGCTACTTTTTCACGCTTTATATCTTCATTTCTTTCTTCTTTAAATTCAGGATCGCTTTCTTTTATTAATTTAAAAAAGCAATAATGTGTTCTAAAATTACCCTCCAACATGATTCTGACTTTCGATAAGATAGTCTCAAGATTCGGGTCGTCAAAACTAAATCCAATAAACAAAAAAGTTTTTGAAATTAAATCGTTTTTCAAAGCTAAAGTAAAAAGTTCGTTTTTTTTGTCGTATATTTCATAATCATCTTTTATCAGCACAGCTTCATGAGCACGATTTATGTCTCCATGCATTTTAAAAACTTTTACATCTGATCTTTGTACATCGATAGATAAGTCATGAACACTTTTCTTAGAATCATACTTTTTATTTGCAAGCTTTAAGCTCTCTTCAATATATTCGTCATAATTTGTTGTCCAATAATTCTTGATTGGTAAACCAGATAATATTTTGTGATTTTTAGTAACTTCACCTTGAGTATTAATATGTTTTTTTATTAAACGTGTTATTTGATTTCGCGAATTAGACTGATTATAAATATACTGTGCTACAGATACTAAGTCGTACTCTTTATCTACATCTATTTGAATCTTTTCAGCAGCCTCTCTCAGCAAATCTTTCCAACTAACTGCTCCAGCACCTACTGATAATCCAGCTCCTGCGAATATTGCTGCATTTCCATACTCGATTTCATCGGTAAAATCATTTATAAAGTTGTCAATTTCTTTTTCATTATAAAAAAGCATATTAACCTCCGCCTTCCTTATCAGCCCAACAATACTTCATCTGAATTACGGTACTGTGCGTATAAAAGATCTAAAGAATGGATTCTTTTCCCGAATTCCATTTCTTGTTTTATCCATAAATCTAAATTTTCTTTTTTTAAAGGAAGTAATTTATTCAGGTATTCAGTTACATCGTATGCAATATCCAGGCTATTTGCCTCAACATATGCACGTTTCTCTATTAATGTACTGTGACTTCTATTTGGTTTTTTTCGTCTAATTAAATTCGTCATGACTAACTCACTGTAAATCCACGGAGATTTAGTAACATCAAAAGATTCTTTAGAAATTCTTTGTACAGAATTTTCAGACTCAAAAAAAATAACTATTTCTGATCGATCAATCATTTTTGTAAGAGCCATTGAAAGCATCATATGAACGTGGCTTGTCGAATAATTTCGTAAATTGTAATCATAAAATCCTCTTTTATCGTCGAAACAGTATCTATCATCAATTAATTTCAATAATTCTTCAGAATTTCCCCAGATACAGGAATCAATAAAGACCGTCAGTCCGAACACATCATTTAACCATCCAGCAAAAGCAATAACATCTTCTTCATCTCTATGTGAATGCGATAAGAAAACATCTATATCATTAAGTTGTGGGAACCAATCACTTTCTAAACTATTTCCATTTATAGTGTTAGTTCCGTTGTATAGATAATTTGATAAGTTATTTTTTATTGTTATTTTCTGATTGTCATATATCCGTTTACCGCGAGTGAACCAATGTCTATACTTCTCTGCTGTTTTTAAATTAAAAGCCAAGTACATTTTTTTACCTCCGCAACGAATTTTCTATTTTTGAAGTCATTTAAAAGATAAAATCATGTATTTAAATACAAAAAAGATTAAAGATGATTTACTAAATAATAGAACGTTAGTTCCTAAATAGCAAATTGATTATTTAAATGAATTAAATTAATAAAGAAGTTATTTTAAAACTACTTATTTTTAATTCAGATGTCGTAACTATTTTTCTATTGCAATTCAATCTCCTTTTCGCCTAGCTCTTTTCCAGCCATTCCTTGAGTCGCTTTCAATGTGACGACCTCTTGTGGATCATCGATGTCGTAAGCCATGATTCCCTTCGCGGTACCACCTGGTTTGATGTCATCGAGTTGATGTTCTAAATAAGAGGCATACTTCTCTTCTTGTGGCGTCATGCCTACCTCTAACTTATTGATCGTATCGGTTCCTTCCTGTGTCGCTTCGAAGCAGGCAATCCACGTGGTCATTCCATTCAATGGTTCCTTACTATCATTTGTCGTCTCGTATGTGAAGACGAGTTGTGGCTTCTCGCGGAAGTATTCTTTACTTGGCTCAAGCACTTCTGTCGAAAGGATCTTGACTGTCGCCATATCGATTTTCAGAGTATCATCCTTGAAATAAACATCCTCTTTTTTCGTTTCCACTATCTCGACTTTTTCGGTCGGATTTGCCGTCTTCTTAGGTGAATCTTGTGCTGCTTCTTCTGTCCCACATCCAACGAGTGATAACCCTAGCCCAACGATGACGACCGCTTGTCCTAACTTATTCATCTGCTTCAGCTCATTTCCTTTTTAGTCTTCCCATAGTTCTTCCATCAACTCATCGATTTCGTTGGAGAGTCGTTGCCGCTCTTGGTCATCCTTCTCGATATGACCGTACTCATCGATCCAGATGACATCACCGGATTCAACCGTCATCGGAAAGCGAGAAATAAGGATGTCCCGCATCCCGTCGTCGAACTCGACGACGACCCACTTTCCTTCAATGCGATAGATGATCCCTTTACGCTTACTCATTTCGACTTCTTGATCGTGTAGGACGATCCGTTCCCTTCAAAGACGATTGTCCCATTCTTATCCGTCCGCAACATCGTCGCCTTCGCCCGCTTCAGGTTCGTTACGACTTCGTTCGTCGGATGTCCGTATGCGTTCTTGCCGACACTGATGACGGCATATTTCGGTTTGACGTATTTGAGGAACGTCGCACTCGTCGAGGTCTTCGCCCCATGATGCCCGACCTTGAGGACATCCGCACGAAGCGTCTTCTTCTTCGCAATCATGTCTTGTTCCGACTTCAGTTCCGCGTCTCCCGTGAACAAGAACGTATTCTTCTTATAGGCAACGTGTAACACGGCACTCCAGTTATTTAAATCACTATTCGCGTAGTCCTTGATTGGTCCGCGAATTGCGCCTTCACGCCTTTAACAGGAAGCGAGACTCCTGCTTTCGCCGTCTTGATCGTCAGCTTCTCGCGTTTGACGGCCAGCAAGAAATCCTTATAGGCTTGCGTCGTGTGTTTGACCTTCGGGGCATAGACACTCTTGACCTTGAACGAGTCGAGGACTTCATCGAGTCCACCAATATGATCGGCATCCGGATGCGTCGAGATCAGCATCTCGATGTCGCCGACCTTCTGTTTCTTCAGATAAGCGACGAGTGCATCGCCTTTCCCCTTGTTCCCGCCGTCCATGACGATATCCTCACCACTCGGCATCTTGATGTAGATCGCATCACCTTGTCCAACATCGATGTAATGGACTTTGATTTTCGGCGTCGCGGCCTCCGCACCCTGTAACGGTCCTACCAATAAGCCCACACTTGCGAGTACTAGGCTGGCGCCCATCCATTTTCTCTTCATCTTGCATCGCTCCATTCTCTATTCGTAAGTTATTTTCATTATACAGTGAACATCAGGATAAAGTTGGGGATATTTCCCACCTACTGCTTTTTGTTACTAGGTGCAGTATTTTAACGAAGAAGCCCATAAAAAAACAGACCTTCAAGAGGTCTGTTCAGACTGAAGACAAAGTAGCGTTTTTTCTTTTGATTGAGAAGAACCGCTTTTTCTTTCACGCTTCCGGGTATAAAACTAGCATAAATATTTGGAAGAGGAGGAATTATTATGATGTTGGTCTTTTTTCCCATCATAATGATTACTGCATCAACAAAAAGTACTTTTCATCAATAGAAACAAAGCAACATTAAAATTAGCTTGAGCGAAATGATTCTCTCATGAGTACCTTTATTCTTCATTCGTTTAACCTTTTGGGCTTGACCGGTAGAACAATGACCTCATTTTTCGTCCAAATATTAGCTACGCCAGTCAAAACTATGATTACAATATTCCTCTAAATATTTTCTTAATCTATTCTTTCTTTAGATTCAAGTTCTATTAAATACGTAATCCAAAGGTAACTGAGAGCAATAAAGCTCAAAGGTATCTTTAAATTATCGCCTTTAAAGTATTCCATTATAAGTAAAATCGTAGCTAATACAGCAGAATATGCTGCTAATTTAATCTTTATTTCTTGAATATCAACTTTTTTATACACTAGATGATATGTAAACCAAGTAAGAGATTCAATAAAAATACAAAAATAGATTATAAAAAAACTCTCTTTTTCTGATAGTTCTTCTTTTAAATTTATATCTAATATAAAAAACAAGCTTTGAATAATAAAAATAAATATAATGCTCATAAATCCAAGGCAAACAACATAAGACTTTATTGTAAACGAATTAAATATTTTTTTTAAATTAGTCGACATAATTTCGAAATTAAAAATAAATAATAAAATAATTATTAGAGCTATAAAAGATAAAATAACCAAATTAAATTTAAATATATTACCTGTGATAAGTTTAAATATCGCAGTAATTAAAAGCCAAATGAAAAAAACAATTGCGAAATTTTTAATTCCTATTTTGTTTTTTCTCATAAGATAACTTTCGAATTTAATAAGAATAATAAAAAATAGCATTATGTTTCTCAATAAAAACATCACCGATTCTCCTTAGTTCATTTAACTGTTAAAAATAAATAAAGTATTAGAGAATTAATTATATAACTTTTCAAATCAATTAACCCTTTTATTAAATCGATGATTTCTTTTGTTTACTTATTTTGAATTCTTGACCGTATATGATAATTCGGTGCCTTCAAAGACGATTGTCCCGCTCTTATCCATCCGTAGCATCGTCGCCTTCACTACACGAATTTGTTCATAGAGTGTCCGTAAGCGTTTTTACCAACAATGATGACGGCATACTTCGGTTTGACGTGTAATTGAGAAGCGTCGCTTTGACCATGATGCCCGACTTTCATAACGTCCATACGCAACGTTTTCTTCTTCGCGATTATACCCTGCTCCGACTTCAGTTCCGCGTCTCTTGTGAACAGGAAAGTATTCTTCTTATGGGCGGACGCGTAGCACGGCACTCTAGTTGTTTAGATTACTGTTCGCGTAGTCATTGACCCGCGCTATGGACTGCGTCTTAACATCTTTAACAGGAAGCAAGACTCACGCCTTCGGTGTCTTGGTTTTCAGATTCTCGTGCTTGACGGCCATCAGGAAGTTCCCATAAGCTTTTTGCGTCGTATGTTTGACCTTCGGCGCATATACAACTCTTGACATTGAATGAATCGAGGACTTCATCGAGTCCACCGATGTGATCGGCATCCTGATGCGTCGACATCAACATCTCGATGTCGCCGACCTTCTGTTTTTTCAGATAGACGACGAACTAATCGCCCTTCGCTTTGTTGCCACTGTCCATGGCGATTAGTCATCCATTCTTTGATAAATACAAAAAAATTACATAACAATATAAAAAAGAAGGAATAATGAATTATCAAAACGAAGATCAAATATTACTGGTATCACACGGTAGTCTGTCTTAGTGGATAAACTATTTAAGAATGACAGAATAGTATACACAAAAAGTATTACGCTGAAGCAATTTACGATAAGCAGGCACTACGATACAATGAACGGTATCAAGCTGACGAAGAACGAGTTCCATCCTTATCGAGAAAACTTAATTTATATCAACATATCGTAAGAGGATCACAGGTACATAAACAACGTCAAGACAAGAAATAGTTCTTCTAAGCGCTTTATCTAAAATATGGACTATTGTAGGAGGTTATTTATGTTTGATTTTAATAGAGTATTTATATCTTTTGGAATTGATTACAGTGAAAATAAGTTTTGTACACCAGTTAATTTTCGTCAGTTCAATAGTTTAATAAATCTTCCTTCTAAGCCTTTAAAAGGAGGGTTTTGGGGATCGGAAAAATATTACATGAATGATTACCATTCAGCATGGCACAAATATATAATTGAAACCTTGAACCCAAAATATTTTGAAAGTAAGTTTAATAACAAATCAACATTTTTTAATTTAAAGGAAGATTCAGAAGTTTTAATTATAAAATCTTTTGAAGATATCAATATAACCTTCGATGAGAACGGGTTCAAAACTTCATCTATACCTTTAAGAACCATCCAGGTTTCTGGTGATGTTCCTAAAAGTTTTGAAAAACAACTATATATAGATTTTGAAATCACTTCAGAATTTTTCGATGCTATATATGTAAGCGAGGACTTTATCTCTAAAGTAAATTGGATTTTAAACGAATATGAACGACGTATTAATGCCGGAGAGCAAGAATACGATGATACTCAAGTTACTCCTGAGCTTGTATTTAAATCGGCAATTTTTGAAGATTGGAGTGTAGGATCGATTTTAATATTAAAAAGTAAATGTATTAATTTTTTAGAAAAAGTTAGGCTGTGATATTTCCTTTGGGATTAGGTAGTTGAAATAATAAAAGTGTCCGTCGATTGATGCGAATCTACTGGGTGATCCGCCGAAAACGATCAAAATATGTCCGAAGTCTTCCGCAGCAAACGGTAAAGAATATCTTAAATCGTGATTTTCAAGTGGTAGGACCGAATCAAAAATAGGTAACCGATGTTACGAAACTGAAGTATGGCGTCGGTCATTCGAATAACAACGAACTCCGTTATGTGATTCAACAATACATCTGATTCTATAATGAAAAATAGTACCAAGAACGACTAAACAGCTTAAGTCCATTAGGATTCAGGACTTAAGCCGTTTAAGATTTTTTTATTATTTTGCCCGTCTAATTGATGAATAACAATTCACCACCAAGAAAGATTGATTTTTTAAATTTAATAGATCGATCAAAAAGGGTTAGAAACTACTTACTTATCTAATATGCGTATCAAGTCAGTCATATAACAGAAAAAACATTTCGAATCAACGTGATGATTGCTCTGTCATCTCGTGATGGATGCTGACGATATGTCTTTGCACCGCTGCGGTAATGTCGTTGATACCCTTTCCGCTCGAATACCCTCCATAATCTTTGCTATTCCAATCTAGGTCCAATGCTTTATCGTGGACAATCAATTCATTGGCAGGGTTCATATAGCTCTCGAAGAAGTTTTCGAAGTCCTGCTTGGACGGAATGCTTTCTTTGTATACCATTGTGAATACCTTATCGAATATCCGCAACATTATTTGGAACCCCATAGACTTAACCAGAACGTGACTTTTCTCGTCAGACCAAGCAATCGGATAAACTTTGCTTACTGCCTCAAAATAGTCATTTAGAAGTTCTGCAATCCGATGCGCCGCAAGGCCTACTGGTACCGCGTTAAGAACATGATCCTCGACGAGTTTAACAAGCGTACTGTTAGTGACATACGATTTTGGATAATCCTTAGGTCTCGGGCCATCGATATCTTTGATACGTCGGTACAAGATTGACCAATCCTCTTGATTCAACATCGTCACGATATTATGAGATATCTCTTCATCACTACTGAGAGTACCCGATAAAGCTTTCATAGCCAAAGAATGAACAGTACTTGGTTTCTCTTGATAGATATTGATGTCTGCGAACACTTTGGCCATATCCTTAGATGGAAGGTCCACATAGACAGTGACAGGGAGTTCCATATCATGTTTTGTGGCTCGATAAAAACCTGCCGTTCTATGATGCCCATCAATCATAGTACCCGGAAAAATATTCTCATCACAAAGATATCCATCAGCATCGACCTCTGCTTCGGTGACTACGTTCTCAAACCCTTCTAGATCAATGATGAAGTAAGATATTTCTTTATTTGTATGATCTGTTTCCAAAGATACGTACTCATGACTAGTCACCAAACTAAGGACGACTGCATTAGGCGAAGAGTATTTAGACTCGTCTTCTTTTACGATTTTTTCGATATTACTCACTTTCGAATCCTTCAATGCTCGCTGGATTCCTTCTGGGTTATCATAGTCTCGAGGAATGCGACGTAGTAAAGCGTGAGTAGCACTAACAGGAAGCTTACCTGTTCTCATTTTATAGGCATTTTTTTGGTTTAGTTCGACGAGCATTAACTTGAATGTATTTCCGTAGCTCGACTTGAGGTTTCTTAACAACTCAAGTAAATCATCACGGGTAATGGAATACGTTTTTGCCACGATTTTCCCTCCATTCTTAGATAAAAGACTTTCGAGCATCATAACCATTAGACTTCTTTAGGTTACATTGAGCGCAAAGGAGCTGAAGATTCTTCAATTCGTCCGTGCCACCTCTCGATAACGGGACGATATGATCGACATGAAAACTTCCATCTTTTCGACCACAATGTGCACAAAAAACTGCCTCTCTCTGTGCTTCGATATAGCATCTGATCAATTTCTTGTCGCGTGATGTCTGCTTTCTTCCGTTGTAAATATTCCACAATACCCGAACCTCACTAGGAGTGGGGGGAACGGTGAACTTCGATGTCATATAGACCCTGAATTCTTCTCGTCCGTTTGGAGAATTCCGCCATTTTCTCAATTGTTCCTCAGTCGGTCGAATAGAATCAATCACGTATTCTTGTACTACCGGAAACACTTTCATGAATAATTTTTCCTGATCAATGTCGAATTTCGATAAAAATGAAGTTAATTCATGCATGATATGCCTCCTAAAACTAAACGATTTGATTGCTGAGGCCCTTAGATTGAGATCATCATTTTGAGGTTTGTCTTTTGAGGTTTGACTCTTGAGGTTATTTACCTCAAGTATAGATTTGATAAACATTTTATACAGTAAATCATGTATTTATCTATAAAACTAAATAGTAATTCTTTATGTAAATTAATGAGTTCACGATTTTCATACGTCCTCCATCTTTCATCTCTTTGAATCTTGAGCAGAACGCTAAAAATTATGAAGCCCGTTTTGGTGTGAAGAAGAGTAATAGAGCATTATCGCAGAAAAGATCCAAATTCTCATTAAAATTTACACTTCACTCGAGTAGTAGAAAATACTTGAACGTGAAGCTTTTCCGCTCAAGACGATCAAATATATCAAGAACGTTTCACGAATTATGTATAAAGGATGGACATTCCTCGAAAATATACCTAAATATCTCTATGATTTGAAACGGTAAGTCGAAACTATGTTTGCAAATAGCCGATTTATTCCTGATACATTAAACAATAGAATCTTATTTGGAGAAATTGCTGACCATACTTTAGCGACTTCCGTTATGGAAGTAGATGTAAATCATACTCCTTCAATGCTTTCCGTACACTAACATGGTATACGTCCTTTCCTCCTCCACCAGAAAAAACTAATCCAATCTTTACCGGAAGAGCTTTCTCTCCAGCTTCTTGTATAAGTCTTTCCATATAGCTCCTCCACTAATATATTAATTTCGCTCCACTCTCATCTGTTCGTAGCAGCGTTGACTTGACTTGACCTGTTTTAGTTTTTTCACAATTTCCGTCGTTGAATATTCATAAATATTTTTCCGAATGGTGTTGACGTGTACTTGAGCAACTTCACATTCGTAGATGTCTTCGCTTTAACTTCAGCTCTGCGTCTCCCGTGAATAGAAATGTATTTTTCTTACAGAAGACATGTGCAGCATGAAGCACCCATTAATCCAATCACTGTTCGTGAAGTCCTTGACCTTCTTCTTAATCTTCAACAACTTGCCTTCGCCGTGTTAACCTCGCTTTTTGTGTTCGATAAAGTATTACCTACCCTTTTCTTAATCATGTGTTAGAAAACAGATACCTTCCGATTTTTCGAGCAGCAATGTATGCTACTAAGGCATCCTCTGGATAAAAAAGTCTTTTTCTAGAATCGTCTTGGTTTACATCGTGTTTTGAAAAATTGTATAACGTAACAAACTTAAACATACCTTCGATCACCATCGGATCTAATTTTCTTAATGAAGATATTTTGTGAGTTACTTTTCCTAAAGTAGAATTAAAGTTACGAAGTGTTCCTAGTGTTTGTTGATTAATAATGTATTGTCTCGATACAGCTTCTAAATGCATACCTGAATATTGTACGACGTAACGACAACCGTAGGTAATACCTCTTTCTAATTCGCATGCTGCGTACTGCAAAGGTCTAAAGAATTCTCTTTCAATACCTCCAGGAAAAGGATTATCTAATGGATTTTTAGGCATATTGTACCCTCCTATCCCTCCGATTTCCTTATCTATTTCCCAAAGGGGAGATAATAAATGTTCTTCATCACCATCTTGTAACTTTAAAATAGTTTTATCAATCATTTGCCTTTGCTTTTCATTAAGTAAATTTTTATATAACCATTTTGATTCTTCGAGCATATTATCCATGTTATTTCACCATCGACTCGTCAAATTTAGTTAAACATTATATTACATATTACCAACTTTTACCACTAAGAATTTAGTGTTCTCAATCTATAAGCGATTAAATTAAATTCTTTAAGTCCAAGTTTCGTTTTATCTTTGTCTATCTATTATCTGTTCGTAAGTTATCTTTATTATACAGTGAATAACAGGATAAAGTTGGTCATATTTTCCTCCCACACTTTTTTTAACAGGTCATATCTTTTAACAAAAAATCCATAAAAAAACAGACCTTTAATGGGTCTGTTCCAAATAATGTTTCTGAACAAACGAGGTCAGTACATCAATATTAACGAACCAGGTCACATGCTCGATAGAACCATCTACCTCTCGCACTAATCGAACTTGCGCATCGATGACGGTCACCTTTTGTGGCTGATCCATCATATCGATCCATTTCTTCGATTCCTCATTTTTCAAAGTTGTACTCATTTTCGTCACTCCTCTTTAGTTTGCTTGAATACAGCATACAGTCGTTAAGAACATCGTACGAATCAGTTTAGTCGAGATAAGCACGGCGATAGCTGAATCAACGAAGGAGTTAAAAACAAATCTAGGACTATTTCCACTTCATCCTTTAGAAAACAATGAATCGTTCAGAACAGGAATTTCCATAATAACTGGTACGTGCAGATTAAATCAGTTTAAGACTCCTAAACTTACTTTTCTGGTCTTACCACGCTGCGTGCCTTTCGTCGCAAGGATCGGGAACAAAGAGATGCTTCATGCTAGTGATGGAAGCTCTCTTTATCGATTCATCAGGAAGGCAGTGACGAGGAGGGTGTTGCTGTCATGTAGCATATAGACTGACGCATGAGCCTGAAATCTCTTTAATTATCTTCACTAACACAGACAGATTAGATGGCAACGTACATCTGAGGATTCAATCAATGATCTAAGAAGTGTATAGACCTCCCCACAGCGATTCTACTACTCTTCTGTGACAACTTCTCAACACCTATTACGAAATCTCTCTGGACCGCTGTGGATTCGTCCCCTGCAGGTTTGTTTCTTTCCTCACTTGGATTTGACACAAATCGATTCCGTGTCCGCTTGTACATGTTTCAAAGAAAAACGGAGCCATTTTTCCTCCATATGCACATAGAAATTATAACAATCAAAAATGATATATCTTCCCCTTCATTCGAGTACTTTTCGAAAAACTAAAAGGCACCAACCCGAAGGTCAGTGCTTTGATTTACTGTTTTTCATAAATATATGTCTTCTTTTTATAATCATAGTTGAAAAATAGATAATAATCAGTATTCCCACTGTAGCTTCGAGCTTTATAGTATATCCAAGATTCTTTGTTAGGAAACAGATTTTTATTATTCTTGTCTACATAACCAAACTTCGTTAAGTCTGATGTGTATAGATGATCAAACACACCTAGTCCTTTACCTGATAGAATCTTATCTACTTGATTGATGGTCATACCATAATTAGGTTTTTTATTCTCATAGAACTTTTTCATGGAAGGATTTTCTGGAGAGTAGCTTTTCCATCCTACATATAATGCTTCATTATCTTTTTTAGTAAACAAACCTAATCCAATTTTATGAGAATACATACTGTTGCTATTCTTATCATGAGCATAAAATCCAAATTCGTAATTTTTACTCTTATCAGAAATGTCGCGATAAAAAGGTCTCTTATCAAAGATTGTAGCTCCATACTCTTTTTTCAGATGGGATTTGTAGGTCTTACCGTAAATTAATTTAGCTACTTCAACTACTGTCATCCCAGTCTTTATCTTCTTGTAAACTTCATATTCCTTTGATGCTGCGTTTGCTGATTTTGGTAATATTAATGTTACTGATAATAACAACGTCAATATCAACACTTTTATCAGTAGTGGTGAGTGGCTATTTGTAATGTTATTCATCTTATCCTCACCTTTCTAATGTAATTAGATATTTCATCCTAAATAAGGAGCTTAAAATTATCTTATTAGTAAAAGACATCATATTTTTCGTCGTCGATTTAGATGATTGGAAACGTCATACGTTCAAATCTAATCTCATCAGAACGTATGAATTATGATCTTTTTTCTTTAAAAAGAGCGGGTTTCTCTCTCATCCTTATGCAAGATCAATCTAAGTACCATTTCCAACGGACCCAAACAATATCAGATTCTTCTAAGAAAAAGTAGTTTGCAAATTCTTCTTTAACCATGAATAAGAAGTTACAATCATTTTCAAGATTTCCTATCATACATCCAGTCACAAACTGATGACAGTTATCATCTAAAAGGTTATATTTTCTTCTTTGAGATAAATTTTTGATCGCTTCTTCCGCTACATCTGGATCTCCTATTGGTAACATCGTATGTTTAATCACTGGAATAAAGATATCTTTATCCGTACTAAACAAATTACCAGTAAACTCTTTTAAACTAACTGTTTTAATATGTCCTCTACCATCCAGTTCAATAACGCTTCCATTACCTATGTATATACCCGAATGTTCGGCGGTCGCTAATTGACAATAGATAACAGCTCCGACAGCAGGTTCCTGCATAAAGTTATATGATTTATTTAGAATTGATGAATATCTATGAATCGAAGTTTTTTCTCGTCTCCACAACATTGGAGCAACTATAGTTTGTAATATCTTCCGGTTAGACGGAGTAACTTTAATTTTGTTTAGAATTTTATTTTCCATTTTTTACCTCCCCCAATTTTCGCATCTCATGTATTTTATTTCTTTCAAAAGGAACTTCTAAGAACCTGATCAATCACTACTTCACGTAAGGCTTACAGAGCGAGCATTATTCGTTCTCATCCTGGACTAGCAGATAAAAAGAACAATTTCATGCCGTATTTCACTTTACTTGGTTTTTTTATAACACTGTTTGATTCTGGAATCATCAACATATACAACTTGAAAGTTCGGTTATTAATTATCTAATTTTAAGTTTGTATAAATATTATACAACCCAAAAAAGGAATATACCTTTTCATAAATTCTTCTATCTCCTAATGAAATTTTATCTTCAGCTTTCTCATTGAGACATGTTTTTGATTTATCATTCATGAAGACAAATACTTAAGTACAATTGCATCTTTGCTTTATGTTAAGTATCTAAAATTTGTTATATAGAAGCTCGTGATTGTCAACGGCACCAGTTGAACATCTAATATCAGAACACTAAAAGAATATTATGTATACATGAAAATTAGTTTTCCTAAAAAATAGAATTTGCCTCTACAGCATAAAGTCATTTGTTATACGATTTTCGACGTCGAAATGTATACAATATTAGATTGGGTTTTATACATATACATATGCTTATTCTTTTTTTACTTAGACTATTAGTTTTAAATGGTCACGAACAAGCTTGATTCGTATAGAAGAATCACGAAAGGCTTTTCGCCCTAACGCTTATGAAAGTTGCATTAATGGTGTGTTTTTCAATACATCATTCTAAATTTCTTTTTCTAACCTCTTAGTATAAGTCTTGTTTTATCGGATAGACCTTAGAAATTTTGATTGTGAGTTTTTTCTCAAATAGTTAGTTTTAAAGCAATTAAATTTTAGAGTTATGAATCATAAAATCGACTTACAAGTAAAATTAAAAAACATTTGATAGTATGAGAAACAGATACTATTTGAGGAGGCTCATCTTATGCATGTATTTAAATATTATGCCTTAATTACACCCGACGAAGAGGATGGAGGATATAGTGTATCCTTTCCTGATTTGAGCAATATTTTTACGGATGGGGAGACACTAGTAGAGGCTATTACTCATGCTGAACAAGTGCTCGAAGGAATGCTCGAGGTCATGATTGACTACAATACGGTGTTTGATCCGCCACGTCCTGCATCAGCGATCACAGTCAAAGAAGGGGAGAGCCTGGTTGCTATTATCGTAGAAGTAATTCCAAAAGGTACACACGGAGATTTTAAGCAAGAGTTAATAGATGAAATTTATTAGGAGAAGGCTTAATGGCCTTCTTTTTTGAACTGAAAATAGTTTCCACTCTTATTGAAGACTATTAAGATTACATAATAAAAAAAGTCGCTATGGAAGATCATTGAGCTTCTAGTATCATCTGTGTTACTATTTCACCTTTTTCTTTTAGAACTTACAGACAATACATAGTTTAATCCCTTTGTACAATCTTACTTAAAGAACTATCATATTTTTTGTGGTTGAACTGTCCTTAAATTCTTTTATCCAGTACCAAGTGCAACGTATGAAAGTATTGAAAGTTATTTCATCAGAGCGTTCGACTTGAAGATAGTTTCGTTAATCTTTACTTAGTTTCGTTATCGCATCACCATTGCGTTCCATAACTCTTCTAAATACTAGTTTCAAGCGTTCACGCCGCTCTTCTGAAGTCATGTCCTTTACGTTTTTATTGTTCAACATTTCGTTTTCTACATTATCATCTTTGGGTCTCACTGAAATTCCCCTCTTTCTATTTATTATTTCTTCTCTTTAAAAAATCAATTTACTTCGCATAATTTTTCGTATCATATAATTTTTTTGTAATCTTATCAAGAGAAATTGCTTTGTTAATTACTAATAGATACCCTTTCTTCATACCTAAAACAATATTAAATCAAAAATGTAAAAAAATAACGAATTAAAATCCCTTTATTTATTAAGTATTGATATAATGTTTTCCATATAATAATTAATCTGTATGAATTTTTACTATTCTACTAAGGAAGAGGTTTACTCATGACATCCCCACACTTAATTGATACGCCTAATAATCTAAAACAATGGTTAGAAGCTAATAAAGAATTCATAGATGAGTTAAAAAATAAAGAACTGACAAATAAAGATACCCTGAATTTCTATAATAAACTTCATACATCAAACATTTTTGGGGATAAACTCTTTATTCGTATTAACAAAACGATACCGATCGAAAACAATAACATAGTTATTGCTAGAGTCGTTGAACCAACAGAAAACGGATTTCAATCTTGTATTCATCCCTTAAATCCGACTTTAGAATGGAGCATTTCTGCACTTTCAAAAAAATCACTAACTTTACTATCTGACGAATTATATGAATGCACCTACTCTTATGAAACACATCGAGATAGAAAAAGACAATTGATTACATTCAATTCAAATACCCTGAAGAAAGTCGATCTCACCGCATATCAACAGTTACAGCAAGTCGGGGGAACATCGTTAGCTGAGGTCGCTTCTACACTTTATGGTGACGAATTAGATATCGTCTTTTTTTCTAAATTGTTCTCTTCGTTCGAACAAAAATTCAAAGAGGAACTTCTTTCTATCGAAAAACGTGAAGAATCCTTGCAGATCGCTTCAAATGAAATTCAAGAAAAACAAAAACAAATCGATGAGAATGCAAAAGAACTTCAGGCGATCGAGAAAGAACTTCGAAATTCACATAGAAAAGAATTAGCCACTATGAATCGAAGTCATGAGCAAGCGCTAAAGAAAATGACAACTAGAGAAAAGCACTTATACAATATCCTCTCAGATATTCGTGTGAATCAAGAATCTACTGATACAACCTCTGGCGAAGAATCAATTCTACATCCATGGGATGTGGAAAGTAACGTTGAGACCGTGCAACGACTTCTCTACCATAATAGTGAGCAAAAGCTCTATTATGATAAAAATATCATTGAAATGTTCTTACGTGCTTTGCAGACAAATACGCTTGTCATCTTAAGCGGGCCATCTGGTACAGGTAAATCAAGTTTAATCAATGCTTTTGCCCATGCCCTGCAAGAATCCAAGGCATCGATTATTCCAGTTCAGTCGAGTTGGACAGATAAGCAAGACTTGCTCGGTTACTTCAATACCGTTGAGAAGCGTTATGTCCCTACGCCCTTCTTAGAAGCTGTGTTGGCTGCTAGAGAATCAGAAGGACTACATCTAATATGTTTAGACGAGATGAACCTATCTCATATTGAATATTATTTCGCGGAGCTTTTAAGTGCTCGTGAACAAGATGGACGTGTCGATCTATACCCACACAGATATAGAAAAGAAGCTATTGATATTATAGAGGAATTCAATACGCTCGAACGTCCTTCACGAGACGATAAAGAACGTTATCGGAATGCCATTGAATTGATGAACTACCCGGCACAGTTAGATATCCCTAAAAATGTACGCTTTGTTGGTACAATTAATATGGACCATACCGTAAAGCCTCTCAGTCCAAAGGTCATCGATCGAAGTTTCATAGTAGAACTGTCTTATCAGTACCCTACTCTTGAGAAAAGAGTAGAACTTGAAGCAAATCCAATTTCAGGGAAAATCGAATTTGATTTATCGAAGTTTTCAGAGGAGCAGTTTCTTTTAGAAGAAATCATGAGCGATACACGATGGTTGGTGAAACTTTCAGATAAACTAAACATTATTCCCGATGCAAAAATTAATTCTCGAAGCGAAAAGCAAATCGCTAAGTATTTGCAAGTAGTTCCTGTACTAACTGAAGACACATTGAACCAGCTGATCCAATCTAAGATTTTACCTCGCATACATTTTTCGAGTAGCAATGAAGAGGCGATGGCAATGTGTGAAAACTTCTTAGAAGAATTACGATCGAAACAACTACTGTCTAGTGTTGATCGGTTTGAGCAAATGAGAAAGAATGGACGTTATATCAGTTACTTCAAATGATCTTTAGGGGTGAAAAAAGTGAAGTTTCATCAGATTTTTGTTAACGATCAACCATCGATCGAGCAAAGTAATTGTTTAGTGACAATAATCAAAGAAGTAGATAAACGAGGCGATATTTACTATTTCCAAGAGTACTCGCGAATACATGGTAAGCATATACAAATTGGTATCGAAATTGAGAATGCTTCTCGAGTATCTATTCAAGGTCATCCATATATTATTTTTTCTGAATCTCTCAATATAACCGGCCTCTGGTGCATACAACCGAACACTGAAATAGAAATTGGATTTAATGTATGCGGAAAGTTTTTGATTGAAGCATTTGACATCAATGATGAACTGATCTCACAAGAGACGTTACTTGTACTTCCTAGGACACTCACTTTCGAACAATATCTTCTCATGCAAGCTGAAGTAAGAGACTTGTTAATTGCTTTTAATACGGTACCGACACCAGAAAAAGAAGGTGGAAATCGTTGGATAAGGAAGAGCACTTTTCCTCTTGAGAAATTTAGTTTACTTTTTAAAAAGTTTAAGAATGGTCTTGAAGACGTTTTGGAGGCACCGGCAGAAGTTTTGATAAGTAGGCAACAGTTAATGAGTAGAGAGTCCGTAAAGCGTTGGACTCCACGAATGTTAATCGAAAGCCAAGCTTATGCAGGTCAACCTAAAATTAAAGCATCTGTACTAGACCGGTCACATCATATTTTGGAACATAGAATGATTAGAAACATGCTAGACACCTTAAATGAGATGATACAACAGGCTCTTGATATCGAATCCATTAATGCAAGTGTGTTTGAGAAGGAAATTGAGTCTCGTGATCAAGTTCCAATCAATGCTCAATCCATTACTGAAGGAAGTATATTATCTGCCCTACAAAATAAGCAAGAAGAGGTACAAAAACACTTTACCGATACTCTTGAAAAAATTGATTCGTTGAATGAACTGAAATTAACACTACGCTCATTTCGAGAAGAGGAACAAGTATTCAATGTACCATCGGAGCAAGTGGAAGAAACGCATCTTTTCATACACGATCCACGTTACAATGAGGTTTTTGAGAGTTATGAAGAAATAATTCATTTAGTACCCAAAATGGATTTTGAGAAAAAACATTTTATAGAACAAATACTGAAGTCTCCCTATTTATTTGAGATATGGACATTGCTGCAACTATATGCAGAATGCATGCGTCTTCAGTTTCTCCCGCCAGTATCAATCACTGATGAGTTATTCGAGCACTATAAAAAGCATAAACAGCTAAGCCAGCTCACCATTAAATTTACCCATACAAAAACGGAAGATCGCATCCATATCACTTATGAACCAGAGATTACATTAGCGGAAAACACATTAAGAAAACCGGACTATTATATCTCTTTTGTTAATCATGTGGACAATTCTCATACCAACCACACGTTGGATGCTAAATATAAACCTTATAGTGACCCGCAATTTGAAGAATATCTAATAAATGATATCATTCACTCTGGTCAGCGGTATGTAGAAGATTTTTCAGATACAAGATTTCGTTTAAGTAGTGCAACACTTGTTCACAATGATGCGATAGAAAATACGTACAACTGGAATGTTCGTCTTGAAGAGGAGAATGAGAGGATGCCCTATACCTACTCCCATTTCAACATTGCTCCCGGAAATATGAATCATTTAAGCACTTACATGAAGCGGATTATCCATCAATATAACGGTAATTATGGTTATTGTCCTTCGTGTGGAGCAATGAATTTAGGAGAGCCTTATCCTTTAAATTCTCCATACAAGTGGACATACATCTGCGATTGCCAAGAAGTTTGGGTCAATAATGTGTGTAAATCAGATTACAGAAAAACTCATCGGCCCAACCTTAGAGGAAAGAATACACGTCTGTTAAAATATGCTTATGGAAATTACAATAAACAGGTTGAAAATAACTGGGACGTTCATTGTCAAGCCTGCAATCGTAGTTTTCAAGGCACCGTCTATACAACTAATATACTAGGTGTACAAATCGAATTTTAAAATAAGTTTCGTTCTTTTAATCCTGAATTAAGAATTGTCGTTAAACTTTCTTAACGCACATTACTGATATTTATAAGTATTATCTAATAATAGATGTAGTAACTAGAAATTAAATTGAAGAAGCCCACATCCTATATCAGATGTGGGCTTTCAAGTAACGAGCTTTATATTCTAGTGGTATTAAAATCACATGCTATTATTGAAATCTTGGCTATGTCATATTTGGATGTAAATTAGTACAAACATGACTCGTCAAATTTAATTCCTAATACGCCAGAGTGATGAGATTATCGTTTGTCGTGTTTTCTTTTATTAAAGTTTAGAAGGATTGGTCATTCTTAAAGAATAATAAGTTTAATCGACCTACCTTGCCATAGTACACCTTTTATTTTCCACGCTCATACTTGATTTTGAATTCTTGCTTTTGACGTTTCCGATCTTCCACATCTACTGTGACTAGTTTAAAGAATTGAGTAAACGGTACATCTACAACCTCTTGAATCACATATGCATATAGAAGCTTCCAACTGGATTGATTGTATAAAAGACTCATAAATCCTTTGTATGAAAGATCAAGCCCAAATTTATCTACTATACGCCTATGTAACTCTACAAAATTCATTCCTCGTGAATCAAGAATTAACTTTAATTCATCTTTATTAATTTCCATATCCACCTTATGAATCGTCGAGCTACGGATAGAGCCTCGTCCACGCTTAGATGATTGATTTTGTTCACCTGATATTTTTTCCATTAGATCCCCACTTCTTGTTCTATCGGATTAGTTATTTATTGCTTTGGAAATTGCATTTATTAGATTAAGTTTGAAGTCTTTATTTATAATGATTTCATCAAATCCTAAGATGTCCACTTCTTGTAAACAAGAAAATTTATAGGTAGAATTATTATTCATCTTTGTAATCATATAGTCTGAACTTTTTCCTCTCACATATACAGAAAATGCACATTCATCAGTAAGTGACTCTCTACTATCAATCACGAATAAACTTCTTTCTTCTGAAGCCACTTTAAAAATCACTTGGTTTTTCATTTTGTTATATTCAACAAGAAAAGTCTCTGGATATTGCTGCGCAAGTTCAAACAGGTCGTTCTTAAAATGTTCCGTTGCTCCGGCATAGCTAGCAAACTTCAGATTAGAAATTACGCTATTTAATTCCGATACAGCTTCTTCTTCTAATCGTCTACTTTCATCTGACACCTTCGATACAAATTTCATACAAACCCTCCATTTGTTAATTCGTTATTAGTTAATATTTACGACATGATTAGCTGTAACTAAAAGATAAGAAAATCTCTAATGTGTCTGTATAATATCACCTCTAGAAATATAGAAAATTGCCGAAATTTTCTTCATTCAAGATATTACAAAGCAATATAAAGCTTGATTCGAAAATTCTAGATTTAAAATTATTCATTATTTCTATTTTTTGAGGATAATAATATTGTCCCTTTAATTATACATATAATTACTAAATTAACTTTTATTTTTAATTATTACTTACCTATATCGTTTAAAAAGTGCTTAAAAATTTATTTCTTTACAGATTCAGTTCTTAGCAAATTTCATTTAATATAAAGCTGTACATATCAATTAAATACACCATTACTCTTTGTAGTTCTACGTACTTCGATTTTATTAATCTATATTGATCTTTTACATAAAAGGAGAATATTCAATTGAATCCATTTTTATTTAAAGACCCCTCTTTAGAATCGTACTTTCGATCCGTTATCTTGTTTGGAAAAAACTCAGCCTCTTACAAATTTGCATTAGCAAAATCTCTTTTAGATGTAGCCTCTGATCAGTCACGTTCCTTTGTCCCTTTAGAAGAGTTGGCAGTTCCTTTTGCTTTTCATATTTGTGATCATTTGAAATTAAACGATAAACAAACCACTGCCAAATCTAGTACTTTTTTAAAGGCATGCCAAGATTATAACGATGGCTCTATTACTGAAGATCAGCTCATTTCGATTACAACAAAATATGGCTTCGTTAATGTCTTAGATGCTTTCCATAATGTAAATCAAAATGCTTTACCTGTTTCTTTTTTTGATTCTTCACATCCAGGGAGCACAAAAGGAATTTACTTAACAGATGATCTATATCGTCTGTTAGATTCAACACAATCCTTTTCAATCGAACAAGAAATCGAAGCAAGATGGCGTCTTGTGGAGACAGCTTGGTCATTACAGCTCCCACTTCAATTGATCACAATTGATCATGATCCAGTAAATAATGATTTCTTTATTCATCAAACAGATCAACATAAACGGATAGCGATTACTTCTTCAAGACCTGCACTTAATGGCTATCAAAAAGGGAAGTGCTTTTATTGTTACTGTGATATTAGTGTGATCACGGGTTCAAACCAACTGGCTGATGTCGATCATTTTATTCCACATAGACTTAGCCGTTACTTACCTTTTAATTTAGATGGAGTATGGAATCTAGTACTTTCTTGTCAGGCATGTAATCGAGGACAAGGTGGCAAATCTGCTCAATTACCACATCACAGTTATTTGCAGCGCTTGCACTCTCGAAATGAGTATTTGATTAATAGCCTTCATCCTTTGCGTGAAACGATCATAAATCTAACGGGTGCTACTGATCAAAAGCGAATTTCTTTTTTAACGAACATCTATCAAATGAGCTCTGATTTAACTGGTCCAGCAACTTGGTTTACAGAACCAAAAGGCCCAGCAGTTTTTTAATTAATAAGTAACACATACCATGTGAAGCATTTATGAGTTGTCTTCTTATGTATACATCTTTACTTAATAGATTCTAAGGAGGAGTGACATATGTCAGTCGGTTGGAGCGGCACCGTTCGACAATTTTTGAATACAGAACAATCTCATTTCTTACGTGCCTTACAGCATTCGATTCCAGATGCTTCTGACAGTCAAATACGGGCTTGGATCGATACTTATCAAAGCTTAGTTGTTTTATTTCGAGAAACACCTGAATTAAATGCTTATCTCTTATTTGAATACCAGTTGTTGCGTGGAGGTGGTCGACGACCTGATATTTTACTTTTAGCAAATGATCAACTACTTGTCATTGAGTGTAAAAGCTATGACCAAATCTCGGATGGAGAGTGCATTCAAACATCTCTTTATGTACGCGATTTAGAACATTATCATTCTGCCATTCAACTAAAGAACATAAACGTTTCAGGCATTTTATTATTAACAAATGATGTTCGTGATAAATTGACTATTAATGAAGAATTTAATATTTACATTGCAACAACAAACGGACTACTGAAAATTCTTAAACGTCTACTAATAAAGCAAGAGTTTCCAGTTCTAAGTATAGAAGACTTTTTGCATGGTCACTATTCTCCATCACCCTCAATGCTCGAAGCGGCCAGTGCGATCATGAAAAATGAACCATTACCTCGTGTTCGCGCACTAGATAGTAGTAATTTTGAGACGATTCACTGTTCACTTCACCACATTATTCAGCAAGCACAAGAAAACAATGAGCATCATCTTGTTCTCGTTACAGGTGAGCCCGGTGCCGGAAAAACTTATTTAGGCTTACTCTTAGCTCACGAAAATGAACAGGCCGTTTATCTCTCAGGAAATGGACCATTAGTAGATGTCCTCCAATATTCACTTCAAAGTGATACGTTTGTCCAGCGCTTATACAATTACAAAACGGATTACTTAAAACACAATCGACTACCATCTGAACATATTATTATTTTTGATGAAGCTCAGCGTGCTTGGGATAAGCACAAAGTAAACAAGTCCTTTAGCCGCTCTCAGACAGCGTTACCTAATATGAGCGAACCTGATATTATTATGGAGATTGCGACAAAAGAAAAAAGATGGAGCGTAACCATCGGATTAGTAGGCGAAGGTCAAGAAATTTATTCAGGGGAAGAAGGCGGAATTGCTTTATGGAATCATGCCTTAAAAAATAAAAATGTGATTGTTCATTGCAAGCATGATGCGGCTACTTTTACGAATGCATTGCAAGTAATCGCTACAGAGTCATTGCATCTAGACACCTCCTTACGTACTCATGCTGCCAATACCTATAGTCAGTTTGTAATTCAATTCATAGAGGGGAAAATCGAACATGCTGCCCGTCTCTTGGAAGATCTTGATGCCTCGCGCTTTCACCTTCGCATCACAAGAGACCTGGAAAAAGCGAAATATGTAGCCCATCATCTCTATTCGGACGATTCAAAAACAGTTGGTGTGGTGTGCGCTGGTGGTGCAGATCATCAAAAAAAAATACCCGTCTTGCCTAGAACAGAAAAGTACGAACGTCAGACTAAAGTTGCACAATATTTTATGATTCCTACTTCTGACTACTACTGTAAAACCTTAAGCTATTCGATTACGGAATTTCAGTCACAAGGACTTGAATTGGATTTTGCAATTTTAGAATGGGATAACGATTTTTATTTGCAAAATGGGAAATGGACCGGTCAACATTTTCAACGTTCTGTCATAAACCCACTACAAATTAAGCGGAATGCCTATCGTGTCAATTTAACAAGAGGCCGAGATGGCATGATTATCTATATTCCTCAAAAACCGGAATTAGATGAAACTTGGCGTACTTTAAGAGAGGTATTGCAGATTCATGAACTGTAAAATGATAAGTGATATCTGAATAAATATAAAAAATAGCCTTCAAAAGTAGACAAAGGTAGAGACATAAATATATTTAAAATATTTGTATATTATCATATTAATTGTTTTTTTTTAACACTTGCCGTTATTAGCTGAAAATTTCTTAATAAAACTAAAAATAATTACTTTCTAACATTATTTTTGCTATTGATTGCCACACGACGTTGCAGTTAATTAATAAAGAGGAGTAGTATTAAATGGTTGTTAAATTTCTAATCACATAAAAGATAGGATGATAAGATTGAATATGGAAGCGAATAGTTCAAAAAGTTTCGTTGAGTTAATTAACGAGATGGATGCACCGGATCGTCAACAACGTGATCGAGGAACGATGTTCGAACTACTCTCTCGTACATACTTTCAAAACGAACCTTTATACGAGCGATTATTTGAAGCAGTCTGGACATTAAATGAAGTACCTGAACAATATGGGATTCCCAAAAATGATACTGGAGTTGACCTTGTTGCAAAAGAGCGTGAAACAGGTGCCCTTGTTGCAATCCAGTGTAAATATCATGCAGTAGAGAATACAATTCAAAAAAGCAATATCGATTCGTTTTTAAACGAAGTTGGAAAAACCTATTATTCTTGGGGCATTATAGTCGCTTCTACAGACAAATGGAGTAAAAATGCAAATGATGCACTCGAGGGCCGAGACAAAAAAATCACACGTATTTCACTATCTCAATTACAAGATAGCCAAATTGACTGGTCATCGTTTAGCTATACAAATCCCGAAATAATAACAAAGCAACTGAAGAAAACTCCTCGTGACCACCAGAAACCAGCTATCGAAGCAGTCGTAAATGGCTTTAATTTTGCAGATCGCGGTAAGTTAATCATGGCCCCTGGAACAGGTAAAACTTATACTTCAATGGCCATAGCAGAAGAAATGGCAAAAGAAAAAGACGGAGTGTTCAAGGTGCTATATTTAGTACCAAGCATCCAATTATTGTCTCAAACACTACGTGGCTGGACTGCTGATACAAACTTCAATATGGATGCCATCGCTGTATGCTCTGATAGAAAAGTCACTAAAAAGACAGGTGGGAATGAGTTTGATGATATTGCGGCATCCGATATCGGATATCCAGCCACAACTGATTATACAAAGCTACTAGTATATAAGGAGTTAATCGAATCAGACAAACTTAAAGGAGATTTTTTAGCTGTATTTTCTACTTATCAATCAATTGATGTGATTATTGAAGCTCAAAAGCAAGGGTTCTATGATTTTGATCTAATAGTATGTGATGAAGCACACCGCACCACTGGAGTAACTGAAAACGGTGAAGAAGATAGTAGTTTTAAAAAAGTACATAATAATGATAATGTGCGAGCGATTAAACGGTTATATCAAACAGCAACTCCTCGTGTATATGGAGAATCAGCAAAAGAAAAAGCAAACGATGTTTCTGCTCTTCTTGCAGACATGTCTAACGAGGCAATTTATGGTCAAGAGCTTTATCGTATTGGCTTTGGTGAGGCTGTTCGAAAAGGGATTTTAACTGATTATAAAGTAATGGTTCTAGCAGTTGATGAAGAAATGGTTGCTCGAAATTTCCAACAAATGTTGTCGATAGACTCCGAACTAAACTTCGATGATGTTACAAAAATCATAGGATGTTGGAATGGTTTAGTAAGACGGCGAAGCCATTCAGATGAGGTTCTCGGTCCTCCGATGAAACGTGCTATTGCTTTCGCAGGAACGATAAAAGAATCTAAGCTTATTACAAATATGTTTAGCGAAGTAGTCGATCAATATCTTTATCAAAACAATGACGAATCAAGTGTGCAGTACAAGGTAGAGATTAAACACGCTGACGGATCAATGAACGCGTTAGAAAAAAACAAAAAAATTTCTTGGTTGAAAGGTGACGTTCCTGAGCAGACTTGTCGCATTTTATCTAATGCTCGCTTCCTAACCGAAGGAGTAGACGTTCCTGATCTAGATGCAATTATGTTCTTAAAACCAAGAAAATCAAAAATTGATATTGCACAAGCAGTTGGTCGTGTAATGCGGAAATCACCTGGTAAAGACTATGGTTATGTAATTTTGCCTATTGGTGTACCCGCTGGCACAAACGAAAATAATGTACTAGACAATAACGAAAAATATAAAGTCGTATGGGAAGTGTTAAATGCACTTCGTTCTTTAGATGAGCGATTCGACGCTACAATTAATAAACTTGATTTAAACAATAGTCGCTCAGATCAGGTTCAAGTTATCGGTGTGGGTGAAGCCCCTGAAGACGGTGAACTAAAGCCTGTTAAAGAATCTCAACAAATAGTAATGGAATTAGATGCCGAAGAGCTTTCAGATCTGGAAAAAGCAATCTACGGAAAAATTGTTCGTAAGGTAGGAAACGTAAGATATTGGGAAGATTGGTCCAAGGATGTTTCTGATATTGCTGAGCAACACATGATGCGAATTAAAATTATGCTTGAAAATAATGAGAGTCGAGCTTACAAAGAATTTAATAATTTTATAAAAGGTCTGCGTCACAATATTAATAGTGCTATCACGGAAAACCAAGCGATAGAAATGCTCGCTCAACATTTAATCACCAAACCGGTCTTCGAAGCTTTGTTTGATTCCTACAGTTTTGTAAATAATAACCCCGTCTCACATTCAATGGAAAACATTATAAAAGTTTTAGAAGAGTACGGTTTAGAAAAAGAACAAGAAACGCTTGAACCTTTCTATGAAAGCGTGAGGGTTCGAGCACAAGGCGTAAATAACCTTAAAGGAAAACAAGATATTATTGTTCAGTTGTATGACAAGTTCTTCAAAACTGGCTTCAAAAAAACAACAGAGCGACTAGGAATAGTATTTACTCCTGTAGAAGTTGTTGATTTTATTATTAAGTCTGTTGAAGATGTTATGAAAAAACATTTTTCTAAATCTCTTAGTGATAAAGGTATTCACGTGTTGGATCCATTTACGGGGACTGGAACATTTATAGTTCGCTTGCTACAAAGTGGATTAATTTCTTCAGAAGATTTAGTTAGAAAATATACACAAGAATTACATGCAAACGAAATTGTCTTACTGAGTTATTATATTGCAGCAATAAATATTGAAGAAACTTACCATGAAATTAACAATCAAAATTATGAGCCGTTTAAGGGTATAGTGTTAACCGATACTTTTGAATCTACTGAAGAAGAAGATACATTAGACGATGAATTTTTTGGAGTTAATAATGAACGCTTAAAAAAACAGCAAGATTCTCCTATAACTGTAATTGTAGGTAATCCTCCTTATTCAGGCCGCGAGTCCGATGAAAATAATTTTTCTGAAATCATCAAATACCCTATGCTAGATTCAGAAATAACTAGAACTTATGCTGCTAACTCTAATGCTGTAGCAGTAAATTCTTTATACGACTCTTATATTAGAGCTATAAAATGGGCTAGTTTAAGAATTGGTGACACTGGTGTCGTCGGATATATAACGTCAAGTTCGTATATTGATAAAGTCGCTATGGATGGGTTGAGAAAATCCCTTAACGAAGAATTTAATCATATTTACGTAATTAATTTACGGGGTGGAGTTCGAGGTAAGACTGGAAAAATAGCAAAAGATGAAGGAGGCAATGTATTCAATATAATGACAGGCGTCGCAATTTTAATACTTGTAAAAGATAATTCTTATGAACATAAAATCTACTATAAAGATATTGGATTATCATTATCTAGAAGTGAGAAAATTGAACTTCTAAATAAATGGTCGAGTATTAAAAATATTGATTTCGAAAGTATTGTACCAGATCGTTTTAATGACTGGATCAATCAAAGAAGTATTAATTCGGATAATTTTGATGTTCTTTTTGATCGTGAAAATGGTATCTATAATTTCCGTCAAATGGGGATAACAACTAAAAGAGATAAATGGGTATACAGTTTTTCTCGTTCAGCTCTTTCTCATAATGTCTCCATTACTATTAATGAATACTCAGAAAAAATGGACCAACTAAGACGCGGAGATATACAATTGTCAAACATTCAACCAAATGACTTCAAAATCCAATGGAGTCGAGAACTAAAGAGGAAATTAGAGAATAATACTACAATTGAATACGACGACTCAAAAATAGTAGAAGCTCTTTATCGTCCGTTCACAAAAAAATATTTATACTATGATCTTAATTTAGTTTCTTATCCTGGCCAATTTAGAAACCAGCTTTCTTTAGAAAATAATTATTATTTAATGACACCCGGAAATGGAAACAGACGTGATTTTACAACTCTAGTTACTGCTAATATTCCTGATGGAAATTTATTTGACGCAGGGGCGCAGACCTACTCTTTATATCTAACTGATGGATTTGGAGAACATTCAAACATTTCTTCAGAGTTCAAAACACGCTTAAATCTAACAGATGATGAGGTCGTTCCTTATGTGTATGCTGTTTTAAATTCACCTTATTACCGTAATGAATTTAAAAATAATTTGAATAAAGAGACTCCTAAAATACCTACGTTAGACAATAAAGAGCTATATATTGAGGTGGGTAAGAAATTGATAGATTTGCATATCAATTATGAAACTGTTCCATCATATGAAGGTATAAAAATAGTAACCAAAGTCAATGATCCTATTTTTAAAGTTGTAAAAATGAAACATCCTAAACCAGGAAAAAAAGATACTATCATCTTTAATAAAGATATTAGTATTGAAGCAATTCCAGAAAGAGCATACGAATTTATAATCAACGGTCGATCCGCCATTGATTGGATTATAAATCAATATCAAATTAAGAACGATTCTAAATCTGGAATAATAGATGATCCAAATGAATTTTCTAATGACGAAAAATATATTTTTAACTTGTTACTATCCGTAATCAATTTATCTGTTCAAACCGTTGATTTAGTAAATAGCTTACCACCCCTAGAATTTAAACAAGATTAAAAACAATCTTACAAATGAACGTAAAAAAAGATGAACTGAACCCTAAATCGTGGACATTTGATAAAAGACCCCGTTCGGGGTTTTTTTGTGTTTAAAGATATCGATATACTGTACCTATTCAATTTAAACGCGAGAAACTGACACTTGAAGCGAATCCTCACATAGCCTCGGTATCAGATCGATTATGAGAATTCAAGATTCACGCTATACGTGAGAATTTAATCGGTAAGAGACCAATAAAAATCTTTGAAGAAAGCGGTTTTGACCTATCCATGATCGGTATGCAAACAACGAGCGAAGCGTTAAAAAGATGGAGAAGAACAATTACGATACGTTTCTCAAGATTTTGAGACGTATCCCTGTTCCTTCGGAACAGCCGGATATCATCGGATTGACGACTTTCCCTTCAAAAAAGGACCTCGTTACGGGACAATCATCTGCAATGCACAAACCCACCGTCTAATCGAATTATTCCGTTCACGGAATCCCGACGAGCTAATTGCATGGATGGATCGATTAATCGAAAAGTCTGTTCGAGCTTCTTCAGATAGATTCCCAGGATACCAGGCAACACTTCAGAAAAAAGGCGTTATAGTAGTGAGTGATCGTTTCCACATTATTCACAATCTGTGGGAATTGCTCGTTATCGTTTGTAGGCATGCGCTACCTGGTAGTCTCCCTATCTGAAAGAGCCAGTCTGCGGCAAAGGAACTTCAACCCTCTACCACAGATTTCCTACCTATTAATTCTAATCGCAAAATGCTTGCCTCTTCTGTTCAAGCCATGTATAAAGAGAGACTATCTCTGAATGCAATCGCTCGTTCTCTTCACTTGAATTGGCGAACTGTCAAGAAGTATAGTGAGCTTAATTATAAATTCTTGTCACTACGACGGGAACGTCTCCACTCAATTGATCGCTATTTGAATCAATTAAGAGAGTACGTCATGAACCATTTGACGTTGAAGGAAATTGATTGTCTACTAAGAGGTGTAGGGTAGTATAGGGGTTCTTGCGGTGCTATCTGTTATAGGGCTCGAAATATTCGTAGGGGACTTCTTTTAGAAAATCGACTCTTTTTATCGTGTAAAGACGCTTATCGATTACTTTGGCAATGGCAGAAAAAGAATGAGAGAGACATCTCAGATGTTTCGGATTTGTTATGCGAATATCCGGATCTTTCAATCCTATTCTGCTTCATACAAGAATTCTGGGAAGTAATACGTGTGCGGGATAGTGATGAACTGTTCCGTTTGATTATGAACCCGAAAGTCATGTCACATCCGTGGCTCGCTCGTTTTGTACGTCGCCTCAAAAAGACCTTCCGGTTTGGCAGCTTGTCAGTACGAAGAAAATAATGGCTACGTGGAAGGCAACGTCAATAGATTAAAAATGATCAAACGCCTCATGCATGTATGGGTGTGCCAACTTCGATCTACTATTTATTGACGAAATGCATGCGAAGTATGTTGAGATCATCGATCACTATAAAGCAAGGGACGACTTTCAGATGCGCCCTGAAGGACGAGTTCGAACGTGAGCTGATTGTTATTATATTAGAATCTCCCAAAACAAATGCACGGGTAGATCCATCATATAGATCCGAATGTCGCTTAAATAAGTCTTCTGAGAGGAATCGTACTTTAGTTCTGTGACATCTGTTACCCATTTTTGATGGGTCCTGTCACATGGAAATCACGATTCAGAATGTTCTCCGCTGTCTGTTGAGGACGGTTGCGAATATACTTAGGACGTTTTCGGCGGATGACACAATGAATACCGGCGATATGCATCAGGCGACGGACACGCTTTGCGTTAACGTTTCTTCCGAAACAACGTTTCAGGTTCAATTTCATTCGTCGATATCCATAAATTCCTTTCATCGTAAGGTGGATTTCATTCATCCCTTCAATGATTTTCATAGCCTCAGTATCACGTATCTTCGGCATATCCATCCGAAACAACCACTTGTAGTAGGCAGCGCGCGAGATACCTGCCCGATGACATAGGGATATAGGATAACTGACTTGCTCGGCGATGATTGAATGGCTTCAGATTTGTCCTGATGACGAATTTAACTTAACGTGACCTCCTCTCGATCTCCTCTAACTTTTTTAAGAAATCGTTCTCCATGCGTAGACGTTCATTTTCCTTCACGAGTTTTTTCAGCTCCAACGCAAAATGCTGTGTTTCCGTTAATTATTCTACAGGCTTTCGACACCCACGACAATCCATCAGTACTTCAATTCTGTCCTTCTCAAACTTTCTTACCCAGCTATAGATTTATTGATACGAGACCCGATAAGTCTTCATGATACTTTGATAGTCTTTTCCGTTTTGTATAAGTCCATAACTGCCTGGACATGCTCTTCGAATGTAGTAGTTCTATCTTTAGTCACAATGGATCGCTCCTTCGATGGTTTCCCTTGAATACTATGACTAGTATACTTCTCAATCTATTTTACAAGTACGCTCGTATTCGAAATATTGAACCTCAATGTAGCGCTAGTGAGCGCTTCCTCTTGAGTGAGCACTGCGCGCACACCCTCCATTTTTAGTTTTCTGGATAACGTGTCCCATTCTGTTCGATTACGAAGTGTCAAAGAGCCGCACTTACGATATTTTGCCCTCCACTTATTTAAGGTGGTGACTAAAAGCTCGAAGAGCGAAGCAATCATTTTTATAGAGTCTATTCTGTCATCACATATCCTAATGATATGTAGTTTTTGATCCATCAAAAGTCTAGATTTAGCCATAGAAAAAGCTCCCTTCAAAAAAAGTAGACAGTTTTTGTTATTTCAACTGTCTACTTTTTGGGGAGAATATCAGAAGCTTAAAATGATAAAAGTGCTTTTATTAAACAGTCCAAACTTTAAGGCTCAGTTTTTTAAGTTAGATGCTTTTTAAATTTAAATAAACACAGTATACAACATTAAAATAAATCAAATTTTCATTTTTATAACTCTAATGTTTCTTTCTTAATTATTGATGCAATACTCTCAGCATGTTCATCACAAATACGTTCTAAATGCGTATTAAGCTCTGCAAGAGATAAAATAACACCTTCCTGCTCAATATGTTCTGCAATACGGCGAGCTGGATTTTCTGTATCATATCGCTTGAAATAACGATGCGAACCGACAATCAATAACTCACGTTTGGTTCGGGACAAGGCAACGTTTAAACGCGCAGCATCAGAAAAGAACTTCGTTTTCTTTTTTGAACGGGTCGTACAATACAGAATGATCTCTGCCTCTTCCCCTTGAAAGCGATCAACGGTATCAATTTTAATACGTCCTTCATTTAATAGAGCATTTAATCGTGAACTGGATCTGACTCTTTTTGTAATGAGTCTTTTTTGAGCTCTATAAGGCGTAATGACGCCAATTGTATCTGACCCTGTTAAGACGATTTTCTCTAAAATACTTTTTATCACAGTAGCTTCTCTCTCGTTGCTCAAAGGTTTTTCATTTTCAAAATAACTACGGTCGTCTCCTAGGTCAAGCCATGTCATTTCATGAGGGAAGTGCATGGGCTTTTTGTGTACAGTACTTTTTCCACTCAATAAATCATTCTCGTAGAACAATGTACTGATTAAACGCCCAAGCGAAGTCGGCATCCGATACTGCGTCCCTAGACGATGTTTGGCGTGGAGCGGGGTTTGTAAGTACAGACGTTCAAATAAGCTCTTTTCAATAAGCTCATCTTTAATGTGAGGCTCTTCCATCGCCAGTAGGCCATCTTTGTCTGTGAGTAACGCAGGCATAGTCGGTGGCAACTGCAAATGATCACCGATTAAGATCGCTTTTCGAGCTCGAATGACAGGTAGAAGCATTTCTCCAGGAAGTGCCCTTCCCGCCTCATCCACGATCACTAAATCAAACTGTAACCGGTCGATTCCAATTCTTCTTTTAGCAAGGCCAACACACGTCGCGCCCACGATCTGTTTTGATTGTAAAATAAGCGTAGCAATCGTTGCAGAATCTTCTTTTTCAAGTTCTTCACGCCATTCTAAAAGTAAGGGGTCTAAAGTTTCAGGCACTATTTTATCAGCAATCCGTTGACGATAAGATCGCTCAACTTCCTCAAAACTGTAAGAGATCAGCTCTCGCTGCATCTTTTCTTCGCTCCCGCACCGAACTAAACTCGAAGGGTAATGATCAATAAAATCTACCATTACATTATCTACGGCAACATTCGATTGAGAGGTAATTAATATCCGGTCATGAGGATTCAGCTTTAAGTGTTGACGGACAATTTCTTGAATAACTGTGGTCTTTCCGCTTCCCGGCGGCCCTTGAATCATATAGAAAGATTCGGCACCAAGTGCTGTCTCTACGATTTCCCGCTGTCTAGGATTTGACGCGATATATGGATTATAGTAGTCGGAACTCTCAAGCCGTACGGGTTCTATTGGTGGAACTTGTGAAGGATCTAGCATTAGTTCGTGAAGAACAGATGATGCCACATTTCCTTGTCTAAACCCTCGAATAGCTTGAAATTGTTGCTGTTCAGCATAACTACGACCAACATAATACAACGGAAAATTATCAAGATCACTCTCTAACATGATTTCTCCAGGTTCAAGCAATACGAACATGTCCTCTTCACGAATGGTGACCACTCGTTCTCCGTATCTAGGATGATCCATCATCATATACTGTCTTTGTCGAAATAGTGCATCAGGACTATCAAGAAATTCTCTGAGGCTAGGCGAGTGAGAAAAGCGCAGATTTACTTTTTCACGTCGAATGAAAGAATCGAAAGTTTGTTCAATCAACTCGACCTGTTCAATAAAAGGACCCTTTCGGCCGATTGAAAAGCTTAATCGTTCCATTAAGTCAGTCCACTTGTTGTAATATAACCGGGTAGCAACTGCCTTTTGGATGACTCTCTGTTTCCGAAACTCCGATTCTAAATAGAGCTTCAAATGAACGGTTGATTCCGTTAAAAGAGGATTTGTCTCAATCAAATGTTCCCATTCCGATTCATCTCGAATGTGGAAAGTAAATTCACTTACAACAAAGACTTCTTCCGCACGAATAATCTCTTCTTCAGATAGTTCTCTAAGGAAACGAAAATAACGTGGCATCTGATCATCGTCAATTACCAGTTCAACAAGTAAGCCCACATCGGTAGAGAGCTGCATACGATAGTACGGCGTATCTGTATCAGGAGCAATTTTCCATTCTCTCGAACTAAACGTACCATCCCGCTTTGATAGTTCTTTTATAAAAGCGACAGATGACTCAGTATCAGGAATAGCTAATGCTATCTCATCTAACTGCAGCAGATTTAAGCTGCGAACAAACTGTTCAGTCACACGGGTAACTTTGTTGTTTTTAAAAAAGTTATAGTCTACCTCGAGCGGGTATACAATCAGTTCCATCTTCGGTTGAGGTCTACCACCTAAAGGTTGTATTAATTCGTAGTTTGGAAGGGTCAGTTCTATCCCATGATAGGACACAATAGACTCATATCGCGTGTTCTTCAAGACATGTACATTTAATCCTGAGAACTGAGCATTCTCTAAATGTTCTTTAAAATATCCATAACCTACTGAGGCAGTCCAAGTTTTTCCTCGTTGTTTTACTCCCGTTAAACATAATGGGACAATCTGATTTTTTTCATAATCTAATACTCGTTCATAATCATCTTCACTTATATCGAGCGTATAAGATAATAAATCTGAATTTAACTTTGTATTATCAAGGATATCTTCTCTACTCATATAAAGGAGCTTTCCTACATAAGGATAATCCTTAGGTAGGGTTAACTCAAAATTGAAAGGAGCAGCCATCATTGCTTCAGCTTGCTCCATTTTTCGTTCGTAACGACTAAGATAATTGACATAGGCATTCATCTTAGCCAGCGCTTCGTTAAATTCATATAACATCTTTGTGATTGCGTGCGAACGTAGTTGAGTAATTTCTCCTCGAGTATCACGACGAATAGCATATAAATTCGACTTTTCTTCTTGAAATTTTTCAATTTGTTTTATAAAAGTTTCTTTGCGTTCTTGCGCTGATAAGATCAAGTGTTTAAAGTGTGCTCTGCGAATATCTCTTGACGTTCTCCATTCCACTCGTTGTCTAAGTTCAGCTCGAGCTTTTCGCATAGCTACGTCCTGAGAAATCCCCTCTTTTTCATATGATTTAGCCAACGCTTCAACTTTTTTACGAAAACGTTCTGCTTCTCGCGCTTGACGCTCTTGTTCCTTTTTAATATCACGTGTCAAATCTCTATGCTTTTCGCGTTCTTGTTCAGATGCCTCTCCGTTTAAAAAATCAGAGGCTGCCGATAGTACAATCGATCCAACAAATAAAGCCCCGATAATCACTGGAATTGGAATCATTTGTGAAGCGCGAGAAGCGTCTCGCGGATCTCCTTCATTTCTTTTCGAACTTCTAATCTCTGTTCTTCGGTCAATGTATTAGAAGCTAGTTGAATTCGCAATAATTGATAATCATCTTCCAACATCTTAATACTAGAATGCGTCCGATTTTTATTTTTAATTTCTAACATTTTCACTTCATGATCGTTGTTAATCTTAATTTCTTCGTTCATAAGCTCTCTTTTTTTGTGTTTATGTTCATACTCATTTTGTTTTTCTTCTTGCTTTATTTTTGAAATTTTTTCCTCAATATCTGCTTGATGTTTTTTTAAATTGTTGTCTGATTCTACTCTTGCCGTTCTATTTAATTCTTCGCTTTCTACGATTTTGGCTTTAGATTGACTTTTAACTGATTCATAAGCTTGTTTAGCTGTATAGGCATTTGATAGATTTTTAGATATATCTGCAATAGCACCCACCCCTTGGCTAATCACATTCACTTTATCTATCGGATTCCCAATAGAAGTTCCAACTGTTTTTGCTGGTAAATTTGAAGAGCTATTTGTCCCATTCCTTTTTGTCATTTTGTTCTCCTCCTACTATTTATTTAAATCATATTTACAGCTGCATTCTTATGCATCACTTGAAGTTGTCTAATATCTTCATCCAATTGGTTTACTTCTTTCATCGTTTGAATAGCTGCATCTCCAAGCTGACGATCTAAAATTTTTTTCCACCAAGCTGCTTCATCCTGTAATAAAACAATAGAAGATGCGAGTAAAGCGATTTGTTCCTGCGCTACGTGCAATTGTTGACTAAATTCTTGCGTTTTAGTCTCTAATTTTATTTGTTCAAGACGAATCGACTTCTTTCGTTGCTCCTCTAGTTGTGTTTCCAATGTTTTAAGAGCTCTGATTCGTGAAGCTTGTTCTCTATCAAGACTCTCTTGAAACAGTTTTTTCTTATCTGATAATTCTTTTATATTCTGACTACTTTGCTTCTCACCTTGTTGTTTAACATCGTACAATATATCCTCTAAACTACCTGTGATTTTTTTTAGTTGATCGTACTCATATAATGCGAAACCAAAGCGAACTGCCTGAATAGCAAATTCAATGGCTTGCTGAGCGAGATTCGGAGATACCTTTCCTACCCCTGCAAACCTTCCGCCAAATTTAAGACCAGCTTTCATGCTTGACCTCCAATTCTACATAGTCTTCGAGCCAAGATACGGGAATTTTTTTGATGGCATAAAAGGAGTTATACTGTACTTCAAACATTTCCATATCATAACCTTTATCAAAAATTACTTTTTCAAATTGTCTTAACAACTCTAAAGAGCGATCCATTTCTAAAAAATCTTCGCCATCTTGTAAGCATTTTAATGGAGCTTTTGTAGAAAAAGATCCAGTTAGGTTATCCATATACATCGATATTTCTTTAAAATTTTCATACATATCTTTTTTTTGTAAGAGAAGAGAGGCATCAGTACTTAGCCAACTAGGATGCATTTCTCGAAAATATTTAAGCTGCTCCCAATCGTAGTCGGATATTTGTTGAAGAATTGATGGTTGTTTTAGATGAATACATTCAATTAAATAAGGAAAATCAAAATATGGTCCAATTGAAATATTTGAAGACGTTTCTACGAGTACGGATGTGTCTCCCACCTCTTCAAAATATGTAGGCATTGCTCTTAAAATAAAAGGTCTGACATGAGGAGAAATCCCTTTTTGAAATTGAAGTTTTAAGGCAAGTTGATCGGCTTTAAATTGATCCATTACTTCTTCCGGTGGCATCGTTGCTTCAACTAATTCTAAAGTGTTATATGGATTTTCTTTTTGATATAAAGAAGGAGTTACCTTTTTCGCAGTTTTCGCTACTGATTCAAAATGATTTTCAAACATGATTCGCTCGTGATCAACATCAAAAAATACATTCCATCCCCCAGAATCCAACCTTTCTGAAACAATTAATCGTTCATACAAATCATTTCCATTCAGAGTAAGGATAAATTTTCCACCCTGCTCTTCTAACATTCCTCTTCTTATTAACCAATCTGCTTGTTCTCGAACAACACTCTCGCTCAAATCCGTCACTTTCATGATTTCTATAATTTCTGCCCCTTGCGCTGCTCCTTTTAATAAGAGCCTTAGCACAGGTCCAAGTTCTGTTTTTAATGTTGAGGTAATCAAAAGTTTACCCAAAAACCCTGTTATTTCTATTTTTATAGGTTCGGGTAACTGTCTAATCCACATAAGCTCACCTCACGACTTTTAGTTAGTGTTAGCAATATAAAAATTCGTCTGAATACATTTATCATTATTTTTTATTTTGGGCCAACATAAATTTTATATATACGTTTTAAAAATATTCAGTTTTTTATTGCGAAAATTAATCGATTAGTCTAAGTACCACTTCCAGCGGACCCAGGTAATATCGGATTCCTCTAAATATATTGATTTTATAAACTCTTCTTTAACCATAAACAAAAAATTGCAGTCATTTTCAAGGTTTCCCATAATACAACCTGCTGCAAATTGATGACAATTATCATCAAGAAGATGATATTTTCTTCTACCAGATAGATTCTTAATAGCAGCTTCAGCTGCATCCTCGTTTCCTATAGGGAACATCGCACACTTGAGAACTGGAATAAATATATCTTTGTCAGTATTAAAAATATTTCCAGTAAATTGTTTAAGATTAACCTGTTTTATTTTTCCCTTACCATTGAGTTCAATAACATTACGATTTCCTATATAAATACCGGAATGTTCTGCTGTAGCTAATTGACAATAAATTAATGATCCAACAGCAGGTTCTTGAGTAAAGTCATAAGAGGCGTTAAAGACGGAAGAACGTCTATGGATTGAAACTTTCTCAGTTTTCCATAATACAGGAGCCACTATATTTCTTAATATTTTTTGATCTAATTGAAAAATATCTGTTTGGAAAATATTTGTATTCTTAAATTTATTTTTCAAATTTACACCCCAATCTGATTCTTAATTATTCTTTGTATACCAAATGATCAAGCTTAATTTTTTCAATTAATTATATTTATAAAGTTAATAAATAATATATTAAGAATTAATATAACAATGGCATAAAATAAAACAAATCATTTCTATTAGGTAAATTATACAATATTTTTACTCTTTTACCTAAAAATAAATTTAATAAGGTTCGCTTTAAATATTTTCAAATCCATTATTTTTTCTCATATTCTACTTCTCGTTTAATTTTTTGCACAAATAAAAAAACAGGCCACTTCAATAAATGGCCTGTTACAGTTTATTCTGATGGAACCGTGATCCACACACGTTTTAAAGGTAATGAAGCTTGTATTTCTTCATCAAGTTTGTCGTATACTTTTAACAGCATGTCTATTAAGTCATCCGAATCCCATAAGCGTACTTTGAAGAATTGCTCTTTAGCTTTTCGGCGAGCGTCTTTTGTAAAACCACCAATCGAAACTACTAAACCATACGTTGCATCGTAACTTGCCACAACACCTAGTAAACTATTTAAGACATCGATCCCAACAGGTGAGGAAGTTGCCTTTACCTGAACACAAACTCTCGGTTCTTCAAGCCCTAAAAGCCCTTTACCTGCTAGTATATCCACACCGCCATCTTTACCTGGTGGAGATATAACTGGTTGGAACCCTTCTACTCTTAAAATTGATGCGACTAAATCTTGTAAACGATGACCTGCGAATTCACGTTCAATTAATATTCGTATTTGGTCACGACCGATGCCTTCTACATCAACAGTCTCTTCGTTGAGAACTTCATCACCTATTTCTTCGGAAGCGTTTGGTAGAGAGTCTTTCGAGACCGAACTTGAACCATTCAAATATTTATCCAGTGCCGCTGGAATTCTCGTTTCTGCATCATTGCGTTGAATTCGACAAACCGTCATAAATGCACCGAGGGAATACAAGAGATCTTGTTTTAATCGAGTACGAGGCATATCTGTTGTTAACCACTTCACTCTCCTAATATGTCTTACTTCATCAGAGATAGTAGAATTGAACTCATATTCGCCTGTCACTTGTCCTATTGCAATCACCGGCTCTGTTTTTAACGGCAATACTACATAGTCACCTATTTTAATTTCTTTAGCAAATCGCCATATTTGATTAGCTTTATTGCTAACTGCACGAGGTTTCTCTCCAGGATATATTTGATTGTATAAGCTTAGTAAACTTTCCTTATCAGCAACCGAAGAGATATCGCCTAACTCTTCCCAACCAATAGCAACAAGATTGTTATCAATTGCTACCTCTTCTTGATGTCCCGTACGTCCCGCGCGAACTAACCAAATCGGTATACTCATGTGTTTTCTCCGTCCTATTTTTGGTTTTAATACAACACATCAAAACCTTACTTTTGTCATTTAGTGCAGTTACTATTTTTCATGTTTATTCGCCTAGTCTATTTGTTCAATTCAAAATCGATGCGTCTCTAAAATGATTAATATATATATTTCATTCGGAACGGATCTTCTTTATCTAAAACTTTTTCAATTAACGCTTCATTGTACTCTACCCCATCAACACCTCGATGAATTCGAGCATGACAATTCGGACAGACTGCAGCAACATGCTCTGGATGATCAGGTCCACCATCCGATAATCGATACATATGATGCACTTCTAAAGACGAACCTGATTTTGCCTCAAAAGGTTCTGGTTGTTCACAGGCTTCGCACGTTCCATTTGCACGGGCTCGAGCATATAGCTTGATCGCCTCTGATCGTTTTCGTACCTTCACTCGTTTCATTTGAACGGAATCATGACTATTGGACGTATCTTGAAGAGCTAATTCCTTAAGTTCATCTAACGATCGATCATAAGTTAACTCGTCACCCTCAAGTTCTTCTTCAACAGAGCGCGTGAGGTATGATGAAGATTCAAATACAAATTGTATAACTTCACGCATACTTCCTTCTCGATCCAAAGATTGTTTTGTTTCGTATCCAATCAAAGTTAACTGATCATCGAACCTATACAAACCATCCTTTGAATGATGAAACAATAGAACATCCTTTGAATTATTCACGTGATCTCGCAGTGCTTTATTCCCCATCGAAAAGACTTGATCGCCAATTTGTCCTTCACCTGTGTACATAAATAAGGTTTTCTCTTCATTCCAATCGTCAGAATAACCATATTGAGCACCACTTGCTCCGGAAAAAATAAATATGACAGGTTCTTTCGCAGAAGCACTAATCCCACGCTGTCGATTTCCTCCAAATTGATCATGAACTTCAGACCGCTTATAATATTCACCCGGTACAAACTTGATTGACCACATGAAGCCTCACCCCTTTTTATTTAGTAACCAATTACATTTTTAGATACGGATTCAATAATAATAGGATCGATTGAATCTACGTCTAATGAATAAGCAGTATTTAATCGAGGATTGAACACACCAATCTTCGATATTTGATCAAAACTAGTTTGAAGTTTTGATCGCTTTCCCATTAAATAATAGATAAGCAATTGTAAAGTATGATCTGCTGTAGGCTTGTTCTTGGAAACTTTCATATCCCATAATGCGTTTTGTGTTAAAAAATCCGCATCCCCCGTTGTAATAATTTTTGTATAACGACCTTCAAAGATAATATCTTCCTTTAAGACAGGACCATACTTTTCAAAAAAATGTAGGCTTCTTGTCACCATTGTTTTGATATTATAGATCGTTTCATCTGTTGGATTAATCGTTATGACTGGTACGTATGCCTTCTTTCCGGCACGTGTAACACTTTCATATCCACATAATCTGCAAGCGTTAAAAATTGAATTATCATCTAAACCTTTTACTTCTGATAATAATTCTGATCCATACTCAAGCTCTTTCATCATGATGGCTCCACTCATCGGAGAACTAAAAGCCCGAGACGATCCTTGGCAAAACCGAGTCAAATAATCCACGACAATTCCCATAAGAGAAGCGTGAATATTCTCTGATGACAATACAACTCCGTCTTCAAAGTTCTCTTCACGAAGTAATTTTGGATTAATGTATCCGCCTCGTGGTTGTTTAGCATAATCAAGCTTTTTAATAGCTTGAATGCGGTTCGTTACAGATGCCATCTATTTCACTCCAATGTAATAATGAGTTTATTTAGGTTGATTTTCGACATACATTTAGTATAACTAGTATTCCTCACTTTGTATGGATAATTATTCCACCCATTTCTTTTTTTGACTATACCTTCACTTTTTCAATTTAAACTTATGTTGTCTCTCACCCCAACTATTTTTATGAAGAAAATCTTTTGTATACATTCGATGTCGAAATATATCGCATTATTCCTTATACTTCTTCTGTAGAATTGAAAACTGTTCAGTTATCAATTAATTAGTTTTCCACACCTTAATGTATTAATTATACATTTAATACCTTTTTGTAGCTTTATCTATTTTTCTATAACCATTATTTATAAATAAGGCCTTATTCTGATTCCAGATATAGCGATTAAACGTTGATATATAAAGGTTTACAGAACAATCAATAGTACAAAATTACAGAGACGCTAAATACAAAGTCACTAAACATCCTTTAGCTAATACAAATGTGATACCTGAAGAGTGAAAGTAGTCCTTACCGTTACAAGAGTAAAGGTGAGTAGCAACAGATAACTCAGAAGAAACAAAACGATAAATAAAATCATAATCAGCATCAAAAAGGATCCGCTCCTTAAAGCGGATCACAGCATGACGAGTTAATTTAAGTTTCATGAATAAACACTCCTTTAAAATGATTGGATAGGAACAAAACGTTGATTAACAAGCGTTAGTACTTGAACACGACGAGATGACGCGTAATGAAGTAAGCCTTGAATGAAATGAATAGCGTTAGCATTAGCGGCTGGATTTTCGAGAAGTAAGTGATAATCAGAAATGACAATATACGCATACTGATCGATGAATGAGTATGATGAGTGAGAAGAACGAAGAAATGATTCAGCAGAAATGAATGAGTCTTCGAAATCGTTGCCCTGCATGATACGAGAGTAACGAGCACTAATTTCTTGAAACACATCAGCTGAAATATAGTTAAAAAGTGATAAGTCTCCGTTTAAAGTTTGACGATATAAATAGTAAAACGACTCGTCAGTCATATCGAGAAACGATGGCTTAAGTGTTTTAATGATGTCAGGCATGATATCACTATTCTCTGAATAAGATTTGCGAAGACCTGGCCAAGACTTATCAATGAATGAGTGATAAGTGCGATGATGAATAGAAAGTTCTGGAGCAAGAGAATAGTTGCGACGCGTGATGAAAACAAACGATGAAGAGTGTTCTTTAAAATAAGCAATTTGATTCGATAAATGATTACAGTTTAATAAATTCACAATGAATTCCTCCTTTTGAATGGGGAGCGGAGCTCCCTCTCGGGCGACTTTGTCGCCCCTTCCCTGCGCTCTTGAATTAAATCTTTTAAAAAGCGGCGACGAAGTCGCGGCTGCTTTTCTAAAGTGGTTTTCAATGAAAGGGGGCTGAAGGCCCACTAGTGCGACGGAGTCGCACGTTTTCTCTCATCTTGTGGATCGGCGACACTCGGAGAGGGTCGCGTTCTTTTGAAATAAATCATTAAAGGGAGGGCGGAGCCCCCCGCCTTTGTTCTTTTTCTTTAAACACAAAAAAAAGCAGCGGCGAAGGAACGACTGCTTGAAAGTGTATTAATTTAAAAGACTTTGTGGCGGAGCCACCTCTAAAACGGAAACACGTTTAAACAAACAATAAAAATTCACAAAAACTGGCCGGAGGCCCCCGCCCTTTATCTGTTGAAAAGTCAAAAATGAAACAAAAAAAACCGGCCGCGTGAAACGAGACCGGTTTAAACTTCCCTTCTAGCACATCCATAATAAATCCTCCTTTTGAATCGGTAGCGGAGCTACCCTTTCTGGCGACGGAGTCGCCACTTCCCTGCGCTCTTTGAAATAAATCATTAAAAGGAGGGCGGAGCCCCCCGCTCTTTATCTGTTAAAAAAATAAAAAATGAAACAAAAAAACCGGCCGCGTAAAACGAGACAGGTTTAAACTTTCCTTGATACGTTATGAATAGCTCTGATACATTTGCTGAATATCTGACCACAAAATAAAGTTTTGAGTCATCTCACCGCCACACGTTTTGCATTCAGCATCATGAACATGAAGTTCTTCTTCTTGCTCGACTTTCAATAACTTCAACGTAGATTTCAATATTCCACCAAAAGCAATCGTACGTCGTTTAAACATGGCTTGTTCAAACGATTCAAAGTAATCATTTTGAATCACTGCTTCAACAGACTCGAATTTCATCGGATATTTAGTAACTTCTACAACTGCACCAACTAAATCTTTCTCATCCTGCGTACGTGATTTAACCCGACGTACATCGACAACAGGATCATAATCTACTTGTAAACTTTCACGCCATAACTCCATCCATACTTTTTGCTTCAAATAATACTTACCAGTAAAGTAGGACTGCTTCACATATACTAAAACGTGGAAATGCGGATGAAATGTTTGATCTTTTTCGTTAAAGGTTACTTCAAGTCCGCGAAACCAGCCTTGTAAAACTGATCGAACCTGTTTCCGCTGAGATAAACGTTGCCAACTTTTCATCATATGCCCTATCGTAGCACTCAGTTCTTCAGCAAATACATTCTTAACAGTAAGCGTTAAAAATAGCCAATGGCCCTTAGAATTCTCAGCAATATCTTCAATAACACCTTTTAATTGTGCTCCTAGCATATACGAGCGATGCACTGTGCAAATTGGACAAAAGCGATTTTTACAGTATTGAATTTGTACAGACTGATGATCAGCATGACTTTGACATTGTTTCGACAAAATTACATTACTACACTGTTTAACAGTCATAGCTGAGTTAGCCTTACCAATTTTGTTGTAGGCTTCAATTAAAAATTTTATATCCTTACTTTTAGACTTTACTTCACCAATACTATTTAATGCTTTCATCTCAACAAATCTCCTTCAAAAACAGTAAGACCTTAACTAAAAGAATGGATTCTTAAGTTAAATCCAAGTAATCTTCAGTTAACGACGTAGCTGCTGCTGATTCATTAGACGAAATAGTACAAAGTGATGTAACATAACGCAAAATTTGTGCCACTACTTTAGAATCTAAAGAAAACAAGTTCTTATATTTCTTTTCTTTTGTTTGAGGATCTTCATATTGATGCTGTAACTGCTGAAGATATAAATAATTGTCATTTTTGGGTTTACGGAAGACGGTAGATGAGAAACTACCTACAACTGTTCTAACCTTAACTAATGCCACAATATTCGCTTTTTCTTGCGCTTCTGTTGGAGCACTTACTGCAATATCTAACACACCAATAGCAAGATTCGAAGCACTACTCGTTACATCTTTTAAAAAAAGCGAATCTTCATTTAAGTACCAGTCATCCGTTGAAAACGAGTCTAGTTTTGTAGCATCTAATTTAATCATCATATAAGCTCCTTTAATTAAAAGTAAATTACAGTTAAAATTATACACAATTTTTAATTAAATATACAAAATTATATAAATGATGCCAAAAAAGAAGGTAAAGCTCTATTAAATAACAGAACTTTACCCTCTTTTTAAATTTTACTTCTACATGTTTCATCTACTTTTGCCTAAATTCAACTAACCTTTACTGTTTTCGCTTTACTTTTATTCAACGAATTATCTTGAACGTAAACGGTGAGCACAGTCCCCTTTTTTTGTTTCTTTATTTTCACTTTGAAATTCCCCTTTGAACTTACAGCTCCTTTGGCCACAAGTTTTGATTTAACATAAATCAAAATGCTAGAGTCGTTTTCAGCACGACCGCTTACTGTCGTACTTTTAGTCGATACTTTATTTACAGAAGGCGATAAAGGTGCCGTACGATCCAAAACACTAATTTGCTTAATACGGCTTTGATTTCCTGAAGTATCAACAGCATACAGTGATAGCTTTACTCCCGCTTTTTGTTTAGGAATTTTGATACTGTAATTTCCCTTTTTAGCAATCGATGATCCAATGAATTTAGTACGATATTTAACATAAATTTTTGAATTCACTTCTGCATTACCGTAAATGCTCAAAGATTTGTCAGATACATGATTTGAACTTGGAGTGCCTGGTGCTGTTCGATCTAATACTTTTGTTTTATAAGGTAGACTCATGTTACCTGTTTCATCAAACGCATATACAGATACTTCTTCACCTGATCGTTGTTTTGTTATTTTGACTTTAAAACGACCTTCTTTATCTGCTTTACTTCCCATAGAATTCATATACCGCGAATAAATTCTTACCGTTGCATCTGGCTCTGTCAATCCGCCTACCACTGTAGTATGATCTGTTATTTCATCAATTTTAAATAGTATTGGAGGTGTCGCATCTTCTACTACGGTTTCTACAGCTTCACTGATATTTTGAGATGCATCCATTGACGTCGTCGATAACCTTGTGCCATCTTTTTGTTTAGCAATTTTTATCGAAAAAGCCCCATGTAAATCTGTTTTTCCTTCACCTATAATTTGTGCACCTGATTTAATAGAAATGATAGAATCACTTTCTGCTGTACCAGTGACCTTTTCTGACTTGCTATCGACCTTATCAATAATAGGAGATCTAGGTGGAGTAGTGTCTTTAGGCATAATAGTAACAATTTGGCTACGGACACCGTTTTTATATGCAAAAATCTTAAATTCATAATCTCCACTTTCATTCAAGTTGATATTAAATTCCCCTTCAGAATTAGAGAAAACACTTCCACCACCACTCGCCACTATTTCCGAATCTAATTTATGACTATACTCGTAATTGATAACAGCATCTGGTTCTGATTTACCTTTAATATGTATGTTTTTTTGATCATATGTAACTATAGTTGGTTCTATTACCGAATGCGGAATTTTAGGAGTATCTTCATGATCCTCACTCAAATATGGAATATAATCAATCACGCTATCGAATTGTAAATTATCATTTTTATCAAATAACATATCATTAATTACATTTTCTTCAGTTGTTCCCCAATAATTATTTGTCATACTTTCAATACTTGAATAAGGGTAACTTAATGAAATTGAGTTCTTCAACGATTTCATATAGAAGCTATTATTTAAAAAATGATTATGCGAATATCCGTTAATTTCAATACCATTAATGTTATAGAATAAGTTATTTACAAATGCATTATCGGCTCCAATCACAAGGGCTAGAGAATTAGTAAATGTATTTTTCTCCAGACTGGAATATCCAATGTAATGCTTTCGATTATAATAATTGGACGTGTTGTTGTCGATCCATGAATCGCTGAGCTGAAGATAACCATTTGAATAGCTAGCCAATTCGCAATTGATTAAGTTACTATTTGAAATTTTAATTATCCCAGATTGAGATCTATTACTTCCTGTATTTATTATTAAATTCATAATGTTTATCTTTTTATTATGTTCTCCGTCCGCACTCATCTTTCCAAAAACAGTTAGAGAATGTGAATTCCCTAAAATCACAGTTCCAGGTTCTACAACGAGATTTCCAACAACCTGAACATTTTCTTCTAGAATATAAGGTGAACCTGCTTCATTCCATGTTACATCGGAATTTATAACGCCACTTACTTGTGTTCCATTAAAAGCCTCATTAGCTTTGATTTCTTGATGATAAAACAGTGTAGCTAAAAACAAGGTACATAGAAAGAATACTTTTTTCATGTTTACTTTACTCCAAACTATTTTTTAATATATGCATCCCTGACCTGTAAAAAAGACTAACTATCTCATTTAATATCTCTTTTTAAAAGATGTGGCTAATCCTGTATTTCAGAACATCAGATGCTATATATACTATATCTTAAAAATGTTGACGGATTGAATGAATTCAATTGCGAGTACAATAAATTGACCTGTTTTCTAATAAGTTATGATTCTCTTTTCAACTTTATTTTTCGATAAAATAAAAGGGAGAGATTCAATTGAAATAAGATTGAATCTTTACCTTTTAAATCACAATTTTTATAAAAATAAATTAGCCACGAGTAAGGATACTAAGCCGACACCCCAACAAATGGTTGTAGGGACAGACCACACCATAATTTGTTCTTTGACATCTTTGATTCCGAGCATCCGATTTACTACCCAGAACAAACTGTCATTGAAGTAAGAAAAAATCATTGACCCCATAGCTGCTGCTTGTGCAGCTAAAGCCATATTCACATCCATCTGCGAAAGAATCGGTGCAGAAATTGAGGCGGCCGTAATCATGGCGACTGTTCCGCTGCCTTGAACTAAACGAACAATTGTCGCCACAAAAAATGGAATTAAGATCGCTGGAAGTGGTAGATCCGCAATTTGTTCTGCGATGTAGTTTCCAGCACCACTTTCGCGTAGTACATTCCCAAGCGCTCCACCCGCTCCAGTTACTAATAAGATAATACCTGCTGTTTGAATCCCCTCTTCCATACGATCTAAGGACTCAGCACGACTTAAACTTCCTGCTAACGCGTAAATCGCGGCCAGCAAGCCGATACTCACCGCGATAATCGGTTTACCCAAGAAAATCAAAATACCATACATGCCATTATCTAACTCAAGAGCGGTTAACGTCGTATTTAAAAAGATCAAAATAATCGGTAAAACGATCGGTAAGAGCGAACGACCCAAAGAAGGAAGCTCTTTTTCTCTTGTAGTTGCTAGCTCTACAAATTCTTGATAAGCCGCTTGTTGCGTGGGACGAATAAATCCGTCATCTTCTTCGTTCGGTACTTGATAAGTTTTCTTTCCGATCCATTTGGCATATAAAACGCCTGCAATCATAATTGGAACAGCAAATCCAAGACCTAGTGCAATCATTAATCCGATATCTACACCAAAGATTCCCGCTACACCTAATGGACCAGGCGTCGGAGGAACAAGCGAATGTGTGATGACAAGACCTACTGCTAACGCAACACCTAGTGATACGACCGATTTACCTGTACGTTTTGATAAGGCTTTAACTAATGGATTTAAGATGACAAATGCTGAATCAACAAAAATAGGAATTGATACGACATAATTAGCGATCGCTATCGTCCACTCCTCTTTCTTTTTCCCCACTGCTTTTAATAACGCATAAGCAAGAGTCTCCGCTACCCCGAATCGGTCGGAGAGCTTCAATGCCGAACCCTATGTATTTCCTGCCGGGCACATCTCTATCATAAAGTCTCGGACAGAGAAAAAGAGCGTAGGTGCAAGTCAGCAAGAAACGTACTATTTCGATATCGCACTGTGGAGACTTCGCTCATTGCGTAAGGGCTGTTATAAGGACGGCGTAAAATCGAAAAAGTATGGCGTATCATTGAAGAGAGCGAACAACTTGAGTATAGAGTATGAACAGACTGATGAGTACAAGGCGTATTACAGTAAACGATATGCCATCGAATCGTCAACTGAAGAACACGTATGGTCTGGCTGCTAGAAACACAAATCCAGACCTGAAAGGCATGACGTTACAGAGCGTGATGGCAATCATCGAGGTCAACTCGAAACGAGTTATCAGTCTTACCTAAGAAAAAACAGACTAAATGCAAGCAAAAAGACGATTGACCCGACTAAGTCGTACATCAATCGTCTTTTCTCTTGATCATGCTTGAAGAGCGCGGAGGTTTTCAGTGATACCTGAATCATTTCTTAGGGGTTTAAACAATACAATATGGTTACTTTTTTAATTCAAATTCAAAATAAACACCAGTTTAATCTTCTACATAAGTTCTTGTATACACGTCTACTTTACGAATTATTTCTCGAATAGCGGATAAAGAATATTCCAAATCAATCCATACCTTCAAATCGTTATCAAAGTAGATTTTTTCACTTCTAATCCGTTCAAACGAATTTTTTTCGTCATATTCCAATATCCATTCCATGTTGTTGTAGTTCATTTTCGACTCACTTGTTTCTTCAACATTTGAACTTTTTTTAATCACTTCGAAGGGTAATGCTAGCTGCTCACGATACTCTTCACTTTGTTCACCAAATCTTTTTTTGATTATTTCTATAGTGGAAGAAACCGTATCAAATTTTTTGCATGAATCGATATCTGCTTGATTGTACCATTCCCATATGATAGTCCATTTTTGAACTAGCTTATCAATCCAATAATGTCCCCATTCTATATCTTTTCTATTAAAATTAAAACTAAATGTTCGATTCTCAAAATTAGATGTAACGTACATAATAACTCTCGTTCCATCCATTTCTTTTGGATGCTCTACAAAATAAAATCCATGTGCGAACATTTCCGAAAACTCATCAATTGATTTTATATGTCCTTTTGTATCTTTGAATTTCAATTCAATTTGATCAATCTTCATTATTTTATTTCTCACGTATTAAAACCTCCATAATTGGTGCTTCGGATAAAATTGATCGATATGCATTTTTCCATCAAAATGTTTTGTAAACCCAATTCTGTAGTATGCTCCATTGATTTCTACATCTCCAACTATGCGTCCTCCAACTCTTAATTTTTTTCTTTGACTCATAAGTTTACTTTTAACGTTAGGATGTTTAACGGATTTAGAAATAAGATCCGTTATCTGACTATACGAAGTTCCGTTTGGAAAGAAGGTTTGACTGTATTTTCCGAAGCTACCATCCCATACTCCTGTATGGTGACGTCTAATAATATGTTCAAATCTTTCTGGCGTAAGTACAACTGGTTGATCAAGTGATTTCTTACCTAATTGGAGATTTTTGTTTGACATATATCTTATAGCTTCTGATTTAGCAACCTTACCACCAGCATTTTTCTTATCAAACTTGATACTCGCTGTCAAACTTCTTTTACCTGTTCTTTTTTTAGATAATTTGACTTTCTTTTCTTTCTTGAGCAACGTAGTTATCGCTCTTACAAGCGCTTTTGCAGCACCAGCTCTTTGTCCACTGAATTGCTCGAGCTCGAGCTTATTCCCAAGTATTAGTTCACCATCGACTGTATTTACACTAAAATCATCCTCAATTGTACCTGAACCAAAATCATCTACCGCTTCAGACACATCTTCAACCCAAGGTCGATTAATTTCGACTTCTGTCTCACTAGCTCTACCAATCGAATCTTTCGTTCTCACAATAAAGCGATAAGCTGGAAGTGCATCGATTTCCGTTTTCAACACTCCATTAGCTAGATAAATTTTATCTAGACTTTCTGGGAGTGCAGAGCCTGCAGAGACATCTACAAGACTGGATTTCCCACCTACTTCAGAGTAAATTTGTGCTTGATTTGAATTCCATGTCGTCTCCTCTGACATGTTGTATGTTTCATAGCTTCGGCCGTTAAAAATTAACAGTTCAGAAGTCGTATTTTGAGCTTTATGCCAGCCGAGCTCAATTTCTCTATTACCATTCTCATCAATTAAGTCATTCTCTATCCATACTTGAGGTTCTTCTAAAGGAATGGATAGCTTAGTTTCGTCTGAAGGAACACTAGAACCATCTTGTAATATAGCAGTTATTTTGATTTGATAGCCTGTGTCTTTATTTACCAATGCTTCATTGAAGTGTTTCTGAACTTTATTATAGAGTGTCTCGGGAGATGAGGGTAGTTCTACACCATCTTCTCTTGTTCTAAATGAGAATTCTCCATTAGCCATCTGTTCTGTCGTAGGATAAATCTTTTTCCCCATCGTTGTCCAACTAGTTATATCACCTGGAACATCAAAGTATGTGTAATCATGCCCATTATAAAGCATGACCTGATATTTAAGAGCGCGTGGTACTTCTGCCCATGATACAGATAAGTCGCTAGAGAGATAGTCATGTTCTTCATCAATACCACGATCAATGATCTCAACAATCGGAGCGTTCATCTTTTTGATGCTACTTTCGATTTCTATTGGTTCATTTTCGTAATCGTTCATATCAAGTGAAGTACTACTTTCTTCTGATTCGATATCACTCTTACCTAGGTATCTTGATAGTGTAAGTTCTTCTTGAGTGTAATCCTCGCTTCTATATGCCTGTACATAAACACGATAAGAAGATTCGTCATTTCTACTGGCTGCTACACGCGAGTACAGCTTTCCAGCATCACGCAAAAATTCTAATCCATCGTATTCCACTTGGAAATTATTTTCTGTCGGACTACTTGGAAATAGTCCGCTGTCAAGACTGCTCCAATAAGTAGTATCCGAAGCAATTTGTTGAACAATCTGCTTTGTAACTCCATTATCAATTAAAATTAAATAGCCTGCCGCATCCTCTATCTTATTCCAAGCTGCTGTCAAGTATCCACGTTCGCTCATTTCGTCTTTGTAAGCAAAACCACGACCGCTGATACTAGGAGACTTGGTAGGGAACCATATCTTTAGAGATGGTGAAGGAAGGCTTTCACCCTTATCAGATTTTGCAATCAATTTAACAAAATAATTAGTCGTCTCTTCATGCTTAATTCCTGTTGAACTATACATTGAGCGTGGATCACTTAGGAAATCTCGACCATCACCTTTTTGCCTGAAGGTACCTTCAGAGCTAGAAGAATTTAATTGTTCCTCTGTTGGAAATAACCTCTTCCCCTTACTCGACCAATTCGTCACATTTCCTACTGGAATACGTTCATACTTAGTTCCATTGTAAATCATAAGATCGTATGATGTAGCCCCTTCAGTCTCATCCCATTCCAGTTCGAACCAGCCTTTAGGATCATTGTCGTTAGACTGTACATCTTCTAATTGAGGAGATTCAGGATTCTCAGGAATGATACCGTCGAGTACTGGTTTCGCTACAGTAGAGACTTCGCCAGAACCTAATTCATAGTCAGCTACCACTCGGAACTGATAGGCTTTTGAAGTCGTATTAGAATCACTACTAGTACGGTACATTGGCGAAGGATCTAGTGGTAATTCCATACCATCCCCTTCACGGAAAGCGATTCCTCCGGTCAACGAGTCCTTTTCTTTAAACTGAACAGTTGTAGGCCAAATCTTCTTGTTCTTTGTACTGAAACTGGTAGAGGTTCCTTTATAGATGGTTCGCCATCCTTTTCCATTAAATAGCTGTAAACGATATCCTATTGCTTCGTTCGCTTTTGCCCATGATAAATTGATGTATCCTGTGGAGGAACCAGCTGCTGTAGGATAAGGCTCTGCCTTGAGTCCCTTCATCTGCGGGTAACTATACGAAATAACAATATTTGATTTTTTTGCAGACTCACTTGCTGTGATCTGTTTCCAGTAATTTTGGTCATTCCCATTCGCATGCAATTTAAAGCCGTAGTCATTTATAGAACCATCTGCGATTTGCTGGATCGTTTTCTTAACGTTAAATGTAGCCCACTGCTCCCTTGCAGCTGTTGTTGAGGTAATATTGGTTGAAGTTGGCTTGTTATCCCAGTTTATCGTAGAATCTGACCAACTGGAGTTCACTTTATCTAGCCATAGACCTGTTTTAGTGCTAGGGTGATAACTCCACTTCACGTATGTCTTAAGATTCGCGGATGCAATAGTTGCTCCTTTTAAGTCGGTCAATCCCTTCATTTTCATGAAGGCATAGTTTGTCCCGGTTTGACTATCATATTTTCCTACACGAAGGACATACTCACCTTGAGCCGAGCTCCAAAACTTTTGGTAATTCCCTTTCGGATCGGCACTCGTCACAAAAGCATCTTGTGCAGTCCCATTAGTAATGGTCGGATCGATATACACAGGATATTGAAGACCCTTATCCTCTAACCATGTCTTATTAGGAATTAGAGCGAGTCTATATCCATCACTTTCTTTAGTTAACTCATAACGGATATCTCGACTTTCTTTGGATAGACCAGAATGGCTATCGAAAGAGCTGTCACTCATCACCGGTGCCGGCATTGTGAACTCTATGCCATTTTCAGCTGAATCTTTAAAAATGATGTTCCCTTCATCGTCCAATCGTGCATCAAGATCTGTATCAATTTGATAAATAAATCTTTCTATTTCTTCATTTGGCTCATTTAGAATAATATCTTCCTTTACCTCTTCATTCATAACAATGTGACGAACATCTAGGTTAGGATAGACATTCTTATAAATAATGCGGTTATTTATCGTTTCAGCCGCTCGCTTCTCTATCTTCTGCAACCCATCTTTCGTTTGAATTCCCTCGAACTGAAACGAAATAGCGTTTTTGCTTCCCGGATCATTAATTTCCATGAAAGAGTCCTTGGAAGAAATAATGCGATCGAACTTCACATCAATTTTCGTGTTCTTTGGTTCAATCGTCGACTTTTCTTTTTCAATCAGATGCATATCGACGTCATCCCATGTTCCTTTACGCTCTAAGAAATTCTCGTCATTGTAAACTGTTAATTGGTAATTTCCTTCTTCCTTTTTTTTCGTTTCCATGAATGGAGTCGTCATTGTCTCCCCAATCTTTTCTTCAAGATCGAGATTGTAATTCTTAGAGCTTTCTAATGCCTCTTGCTTAGGTAGTTGCTGCTTATCCTCTTCTGCATGTACATTTTTCAAATGCACAGGAATTGAGCTCACGAGTAATGAGCTTGCTATTAATGACCTTGACCATTTTTGAAATGAAATTTTTCTCAAGTTCTTTTTCTCCTTATTAATTTATTATCTTTATAAAATATACTGAATTTTATTTATACAACTAAACACCCATCAAAAGTAGTTACCTTACAATAATGTTAGGTAAATTGACTCACTTTTTAATTTTTTTATATTTTTAATTACTTTAATAAGTCATGACACAAATAAACGTCGATTGATTCAATGAAATTATGTACTACTATTTCATCACTTCTATATCCATTTATATTTATTATCCAATAAATTAATAGATTGAAAAAAGGTATATTAAATATAAATAGGATTGTATACACTGATGTGCTCCCCCTATAGGTAAACAAATATAACAAACAATCTTTTTTCTTATTGAGGGGGTAATTTGAAATCAGAGATGTATTTCTTGCATGAGTTTAATGCCTGCGAGGAGCTGACATCACACATCGCAACCTATATACACTTCTATTACAATAAACGTTTACAAAAGCGAATAAACGGCTTGAGTCCTATATAATTCAGGATACAAGCCGCTTAAATTAGTTTTAATTATTTGACCTGTCTAATTGACGAGAAACAGATCATACTTCGACATCGAAATGTTTACATTTCTTTTTTATAAAGACAAATAATAAAAATTCATTTCTTTATCTATATACAAGATTTCGTCTTTATGGATCGTCCTATAATTAGATTTTTTTAAATCTTGTGCATAATGTTTACCTCTTGCTCTTGCTTTCGCTTCACTCCAGAAAAATCACTTCATTTTTCTCCTATGCCTTGTGCACAGACAGAATGGGCGTGTTCTAACGCTGAATGATGAATTCAAAATAATCCTTGTACTTTCAGACTAGCATAATCTTATTTTCGACGTCGAAATGTATACATATTAGACTCAAAAAAGGATCCATACGAATTAAAAAAAGTCATATTCTTCATCTATTTTATTCTTTATTTATAATTTGATTAGCTTTACGGACAAAACTGGTCCTATTGAGTTCTTTATTATTACGTCTCTATACTTATTAAATCTCTATTTCTTCCTATATTCTTAAACTTTATTTGCTTTACCATTGCGTTTCCTGCGAAGAGGACGGTGTTTTTTTATAGGCGATATGTAAGACAGCACTCCAGTTGTACAGATCACTGTTCGCATAGTCCTTGACCGGTCCGACGAACTGCGTTGATTCAAATAAGCGTAAACTTATCTAAATCAACAAAGGAATTAATCAAGCATTCAAATTGGTTTTCAACGCATCCTTTAAAAAATGACTGTAATTCGAAATGATAACGTCACTTCTTCACTGGTCATCTGTTCAGAATCGTATCAATGTTTAACAATACTCAACGTACTCCCTCGAATTCATAGAATGCAGGCGCCTTGTTCATGTCAGCATCCAGTCTTAGCATTTCAACCAATGAAGGCATAAGTTCTTTCGCGGTTTGGTGATCCACCCATCTTACATCTGTGATTTCTTGATCTGGATCCATGATATCGATGCTTCCACCAATGATCTGAACGAAGAAGGTAATGATTAATGCATGATGTCCTTTCTCCGAGAAAATGACTTCTCTAACGGAATGCATACCGATGACCTTACTTTCAAACCCCGTCTCTTCTTTTACTTCACGAATGACCGCCTCTTCGAGCGTTTCGTCTTTTTCCACAGCTCCACCTGGCGGACTCCAGTAAAAAGAGTCGCCTTTGACGTTCTTTACCAATAATATGTTCCCATTCTCATCATGAATCAGGGCTGAAGCTACATCTATACGTTTCAAAGTATTTCTCCTTTAGTTATTATGCCTTGGCGAAACAATCATCTTACTACTAAGCTAATATAAAGGATAAAAAAGTAAAGCGGATATAGACTAAAAATGAATCGTGTATCTATTATTCTTCACTTCGCATCGACTAAATGGATGGTCTACAGTTAGTTGGACATAAACCTTAAGGTCAATTAGACTTAGGAAAATTATGAACAGCAGAGGAGAATCACCTTCATCAATAAACGGGAACGAAGAATTTTTAGCGATTCATTCAAACAACAGATGGTTCAACTCCATTTGAATGGGAAATCACGCGCCGATATCATTCGGGAATATGACTTGACGCCTTCGTCATTTAATCGCTGGATCAACCAAAGTAAGACGACCGGATCCTTTAAGGAAGAAGATAATTTGTCAGATGAAGCGCGCGAGCTACGTGTGCTTCAAAAGCATGTCCAACAACTGGAGATGGAGAATGATATTTTAAAGCAAGCCACGCTGATCATGGGACGAAAGTAAGTGTGATCAAGAATAATCGACATAAAAACTCGGTATCAGCAATGTGCAACGTCCTCCAATTACCCAGAAGTACGTTTTATTATGAAGCGAGACAGCGACCATCGGTCGACGATGTGACGGAAGCCATCCGTGAAATTTTCCGACGCAGCCGAGAGAACTACGGCACGCGTAAAATCAAGATCGAACTCCAAAAACAAAGGAAATACGTCTCTCGTCGCCGAATCGGACGCATCATGAAAGAACAAGGGCTCGTCTCTACGTACACGCTCGTACAATTCAAGCCTAAAAAAAGAAGCGTGCAACGAGTCGATGGAAGCCAATGAATTGAATCGCGCGTTCAAGCAAGGAGAAGAGCTATCCGTTGTCGTCAGTGACCTGACATACATCAAGGTCCGTCAAAAATGGCATTATGTATGTGTATTTGTTTATCTCTTTAACCGAGAAATCATCGGGCATAGTGTGGGCGAGCGAAAGGATGCGCAACTGGTCCATCGTGCTTTCGCTTCCATTCCTCATGATTTGCGTCGTATCCGGATGTTTCACACGGATCGAGGACGAGAGTTCAACAACCGTCTGATTGAGGATGCCCTTCATACGTTCGGAATCCGTCGCTCGTTGAGCGAAAAGGATTGTCCGTACGATAACGCAGTCGCGGAAGCTACGTTTAAAATCATCAAGACAGAGTTTGTCAAAAAACGAGTATTCTCGAGTTTGACGGAGCTGGAACGCGAGTTCCAGGATTATGTGAATTGGTTCAACCACCTTCGCATACATGGTAGCCCTGTTCGCTACAAGCAATCACTCCTTAAGAAGATTGTCTAGTTTAGTGTTGACAATCCAGATCATCCTCACACTAAGTAAGGGACGGGATGGGGACATCTTCAATGCGATTGACTTGAACGTCCCCGAAACATCTTTCCGTATGCGACTGATCGAGGCAAGCGGAAGGCCTTATCACATTCCAAATAGGTCTATCGAACGCCCGACCTACTCGAACGAGAAGATGTATGAGCTCGGCTATCGTCCCATCCGAAGTTTCGAGAAGACGATGGAGGAACTGATTTCATCATTCAGAGCATGACTCTCATCTCGTATAGATCAAGTAAGTCGCAAATTCTTAATGTTTTTCATGAATTCAGTAGGACGCTCCAAAAGGCATCAAATGAAAAATGGATAATGTGAAAAGACCTGGATACTTTCATTTGAAAGTGTCCAGGTATCAGAGCGTAGACAAACCCTCATTTCAACGTTGAAATGAGGGTTTGTCTACGCTCTGATATGTTTATCTTTAGAGATAAACATACTACTTTTATGAAGGTAACAACGATTATCGCTTACTCATACATACGTTTATTGGTAGGTTAACTTAATTGATTCGTCTCATTAAGATTTAACATAGTTTCATTCTCAATCTTGACTAGTAATTTTTCTCCATTTGGTTTTTTTTCATACCCCTCGTTTGGAACTACATTAATAGCGATATCTGTTGGACGATCATCTAGCCATTCTATCTGAATTTGCTTTAAAAAATTAATAAGCGTTGAAACATTGTCTGCATACAGATTAAAGAAGGGTTCACACATTTTCAATATCGCATGAAGTACAAATACTGCATAAAAATAGATAACAAAATAAAGAATTAATTCTTTATTCGTTATTTGAACTTTGTTCGAAATAATAGAAATCAATGTCACACCGATAACTACAAATGGAAGAGCGACACCCATTTGCTTTCGATTACTGTCCCTTTCTTCTACTAGTGATTTAATAAGTACATCAAGTTGAGCGATATTGATGATATTTATGTTGTGCAGAAATGCTTTTAATGATTTTTTATATCCGTCATCATCATTTACAAAGAATTCTGTTTCCCTCTCTAAATAGTTAAAGTGGCGATACATACCTATAGCAACCAATGCGGGAATGAGCCAGAGAATGGCTAATGAGAATTGTTTATTCAATAGCGGTACAAAGATAACACTTAAAAGAAAGGCTACTATCCAAGAGACACTAATAGCAAATTCTTTCGTTTTAAATCTTTCTTTTATTGGTTTTGGTTTATAGGTATTCTTATGGAATATAATCAATTTCCGCACTATTTATATCTCCTTAAAAATCAAATTTTAAAAATAAGTATTCAGGTAGATTGCCGGGATATCAACTGAAGGGGTAATGTATTTCCAACAATTTTGTGTTGACTATTGATCAAACTATCTATCGTTTTAATCACTTCAATCCCCAGTTGATGAATCGGTTGGTCAATTGTTGTGATACCCATTGCTTCTGAAATCGATTGATTATCAAATCCAGTAACGGCAAGGTCTTCAGGAACTTTTACATTTAGTAGTTTAGCTTGATGAATGATTCCTGCTGCGACATAGTCATTTCCTACAACGATAGCTCTTGGAAGAGCGGAGAGACCATACAAGTCATTCATGACAGCTCTACCATCTTCAAAACTATACTTTTTCTCGAAGTACCATTCCTTGAGATGAATGATCTTGCTTTTATCAACAAATTCATAAAATGCATTTTTTCGAATTTTTCCGACACCACTATCTGGATTTCCTAAACAGAGGGCTATCTTCTTATAACTCCTTTCAATTAAATGGTCCATTATTAATTCAATGCCGTTTGAATGATCGATATAAACCTGAGTATGACTACCTTCAGACCATTCACAAGATACGAGGACCATGTCTATTCACTTCTGCCAAAAACTCTGCCGAGCTCACAGTAGAAGCAATGACCAGGCCGTCTATTTGTTTATAACGCAATTGATCAAATGATACTTTTTCTTTTTCAAAATCATTATTTGTTGGATTGACGAGTAACGATAAATTTAATCGAGAACAAGCTTCCCCCATTCCGCTGATTAAGTTATTAAAAAACGGATGATTTATCTGTGGGACCATTACACCAATAATGTTCGTCTTCCCTTTTGATAGGTTAATCGCATTTCGATTCGGAACATAATCTAGTGAACGAATTGCTTCTAAAACGGCTTCTTTTTTTTGTGAAGTTACGTATGGATGATCATTTAAAACGCGTGATACCGTAGACCGTGATACTTTAGCCAGTCGCGCAATTTCTGTTATGTTTGCCATTCGCTTTCCTTTCAGTATCAGTATTTTGGTATTTTTATCATATCAAAGAAGCGTGATGCCATATTGATCAAAACACCTAAAAGACATACAACAACTAAGGTTCCGACACCAATCGGTCCATTTAATAAAAAGGCAATTAAAAATGCTAGGGCTTCTCCGCAAGTCTTAGTCAGCGCAAGGCTCCAACCAGTTCGTTTACTCAATTCAATCATAAATTCATCATTTGGCACGGCAGGTAAAGAAGAGCGAATATAAAATGCAATCCCGCAACTCAACACCAATAGTCCGGTGATAAATAAAAACCACTCTGTCATCTTATTATTTAAATCCATCCCATCTGCGAACAAGAAATTTAACCCATCGATTAATAAACCTATTATGATAATGGGTATGAAGCCTAGAAGATTCGGCATTCCTTGTTTAATGAGTCCATTTATTATAATGAGGATACTGCCTACTGCAAACACCCAAAATCCAATACTCATACCCAAATGTTTCTCTAACGCGACGTTAAGAGCATCCCAAGGCGCTATACCAATTTTGGCTTGAATCATTAGAACAACACCGAATGAAATTGTTAGTAGACCACCCAGGTACATAATCCATTTTCTCTTTCGATTCATATATTTACTCGCTTTAGACGCTCAATTAAATTCGAAGGATAGTCATTTAGAGCATTCGCCACACCATTGTGATTATGATCTAGTGTTTCATAAGTAGCTATATTTTTTATGGATTCATCAGCATTCTTCATTGCTATGCTACTTCCCGCTACTTGGAACATAGATAAATCATTTTGATTGTCACCAATTGCAATCGTATCTCTTAGTTCAATTTCGTAGTCAGATGTCACTTTCTTTAGTGCTTCTCCTTTACTTATACCTGCTGACATAACTTCTAAATTATATGCACCCGAGCTAGAGATCGAACAAGAATTAATCATAGATAGTTTTCGCTCTACTTTTTTTAAAAGAATTTGATTTGGGGATACAATCATAAATTTTATAACTTTTGATAAATCATTTTTGGTAATTGATTCGATAGGATGCACACCATATTGTCCTAATTGTGCTTGAATCGAATGTATAAATGTATCATAGCTAAAAGATCCGTTTAGCACTTTCTCATTTGTTGCCCTCGCAAGTAACGCATCAGTTGCATCTGACTCTAGAAGAATTTTGTCTTCCAAATAAACTTGTATGTACAATTCTTCCTCACTTAAATAGCGGAATATTTTCTCACTTGTCTGTGAATCAATTGATATACTACTTTTAATCGAATTTTTGTTTATCTTATATTGAAGCTCAGCTCCATTAGAAGCGATTATAGGACAACCATGTACGTGATGCTTTCGTAAAATATTTTGTGCATCAAAAGAAGCTCTTCCTGTAGCAATGAGAATAATATCACCATCTTTTTGCCTTTTCTTGATTGCTAAAACATTTTCTGATGAAATCGTATGATCAGATTTTAAGAGCGTACCATCTAAATCAATTGCAAATAACTTCATATTTTTCCTCCACCTAGATTAATTTTCTATCTGAATTTATCTTAATCTCTGAAACGCGTTTCAGAACAACAACTAAAAAAAAACTATTGACCTGAAATGCATTTCATAAATTATGGTAAGTCTAACACTGGTAAGCGTAACGGAGACGGCGTCATTACCAGTGGTTTCCTAAGGGAGGTGAATTTCTTTGTTAAGCACTGAGGAATTAGAGGTTTTTAGATGGTTAAACGAAAAAAATGCTCCTCTTAAGATCCGGATGGAAGTCCTGAAGGCCTTTGAACTTAATCAATTGCTAATAAAGTTTGATAAAAGAATTATGAACTATGAAAAGATTTTAAATTCCAAAAAATAATTATTTTTTGGAATTTTTTCTTTTTTCTGTTGACCTGGGACGCGTTTCATATTTTATTCTTCGATAGTATTCATTAAAGAAATTTGATTTGTACAAAAAGAGAATAGGTTTACTAGGAGGAGTCACTATGTCAAAGATAAAATTTAATAGTCCATCGCTTCTTGAAGTCGATGCTACCATGCACCTGGCTAAAATACAGTTCGAAAACGACAAATGGAAACGTTATGAAATTCTTGGAGAAGGACAATATAATAAATCAGGCTCATATCTCGTCCCCTCATTACCTGTAGAATTTCATTGTCACGGCATCGGCGATTACGATTTTAGTAATATTGAGGAGTTAGATTTAGATAGAGTTAACATACTCGCTGAAGAAGAAGGGATTTACTGCGTACCCTCTATCTTTCTACCGCACCATCAACTTGATTTATTTATTTTGATGATGAATAATTTCGCATTGAAGAAGTCAAACGGAAAACTTTCAAATATTTTAGGTATCTCATTAGAAGGTCCGCTTCTGGCTAGCTTTGCTGGAACTCCAGCTAAAGGAAACTGGGCCCCAACTAAAGAAGAATGGTCAATGATTGCTTCATGTGGAAGCTTAGGATTAATTTATACAGTCCTCTCTCCAGATGCAATGACCAAAGATTCTTATCTTAAGGAGCAAATTACTGATGACCATCCTTCCATCGAATGGATTGTTAAGACTCTCGTCGAAAATGGCATTAAACCTGCTTTAGGGCATTTTCAAAAGAATGATCCTATCCATACTTCTGAATTAATCAAGCAGGTCATTAAAATTGCTAAAGATACAAATAGATTTACGGATTCTACACCAGTCATTACAGATCATCTGTTCAATGACATGCCTTTAAACTTTAAGCATACGTGGAGAACATCGGAAGAGAGAAAATTCAGATTGCAAGAGTTATACGAATCAGAAATCCAAGGTTGGTCGCTAGATAATATTTGTGAGAAGGTGGGGCAGGTTCCGGGAACACTAATCAAAGCTGCAGCTGCAGGTGACATCACTATTTGTATGAATTTCGACAGTGAACATGTTGATTTAGAAATCGTCCGCAAAGTAGTCGAATTGATCGGTACTAGCAATATCATCGCGATGACTGATCGAATCGATACAGATGTCATGTGTGGACAAGAACTGAAGAAAAACGGGGAAAACAATCTATGGTATCAAGGAAAAGGATATGTGGCTGCGGGATCCTATACGATTGATCGACTCATGCATAATATTCGATCGATTGGTTTTAACGAATCAGACATTTGGAATTTAACGTCGTTTACGCCTCTTCGTGAAGCACACCACTTACACCAACTAAAGTCTCGAGAAATCGTACCTTTCAGTTTTGTCGATGAGACTAAAACCAGAACTCACCTTATGACCGCCAATCCAGAATTAACTTTGGTATAAAACAACTAAAAAAGAACGAAAGGAGGTGAATATATCATTGCTAATATTCCGTACATGTATACAAATAATACTTTGAGGGTTGATGTTGAACTGACTAATGCATCTAATGTATTTTTAGTTGACTCAATAAATTACCGAAACTATTTGAATCGAAGAAACTACACCTATCACGGTGGATATTACGATAGATCTCCACTCTCGATTACTGTACGAGGCGCTGGCAATTGGTATCTGATAGTAGAAGATTCAAACTATAGATATAAATTTCAAACAAGTTAAGTACGTGAATTACTCTATTAGGTATATTAAAAAAAGATTGTATACATTTCGACTTCGAAATGTATACAATCTTTTTTTAATAATATGAACTTATATTTTTCTAATCAACAATGTAAAGAATATAAGCCATTCAGTGAATGACACTCTATACTTACACTTGAATTATTCAAAGGTTCTTCTTAGATTTTAAGACGATTTATTCAAAGTACCTCCAAACCGCCCATGCTATAATGACAATATACAATTTAAGTTAAAAGGGGTATATATATATGTCATCCAATGAAATGAAAAATAAATCATTTCGTCTATCTGAAGAAGTCACCGAAAAAATTGGGGAATTCTTAAAGGGACGTCAAATTACAACAAATCAATTATTCGAAGAATTTATTGTATTGGCAGAGCAAAAAGTAATTGACCCAAAACTGAGTGAAGAAGATGCTGTGTTAGAATCTTCCATTAAGCAAATTACTCTTCTCTTTCAAGAACGAGCTGCACGCCTTGAGAAGTTTCAACATGAAAATCAGCGGATCCAATCGCGTCATTTAGAAGCAGTAACACATTTAGAAGCAGACGTCGCACAGACAAAAGAAGCTTTGGAAACAGAGTACATGGAAAAAACGTCTTCCCATCAGCAAGAAATCGATGAATTACAAGATGAACTTGAAAAAGTCGAAGTTGCTTTGGCACAATCAAAGGAGCAAAGAGAACGCCTTGAAGTGACGAAAAAAGAAGAGATAACATCTCTGAAGCGGGAAGTCTTTCATATGGAAAGTACAATTACGAAATTAGAAGAAGAACGTGACCAATTGTATCGACAAAACAAAACGTTGGCCGATTTGGTAGATGAGTTAAAAACACGAAGTCACCGAGCGGAGAAACTAGAAGGAGAAAATCGTAAATTACTGTTAGATCTAGCAATTGCTCAACGTGACCAAGAGTCCTTTGAACGGCGACTTCAAGAACAAGTAGAATTAGCTGTTTTAAGAGAGCGGACGCAACAACAGTCTAAAAACGAAAATGACTAATGTTTATACTACTCTCAATTCATCAATGGACCGGTTTACCTGCCTTCTCTGTTTTACAGCACACAAAAAAGGGATCTTACATTCTCAATGGAATGTAAGATCCCTTTTTTGTGTAATTTTAATTCGTTTAATCATTGCTTAGGATTTAACAGAATATACATTAGGACTTAACACGCAATCCAAAAGCTTTAAATCGATTACGCTTTTCTTCTAGCTTTACTTTCATGTCTACTGATAATGCGCTCTCCGGCGTATTATAAGCACGCCGTGCTGCCATACTCATCATTTTAGCCATGTCTTCTACTTGATCTTCATGCACCTGTAACTGAGCAGTTTTAACATAGTGGCGGGCAGTTTCACGATCACGTAAAGATTCAGGTGCTATCACATGCCGACTTAAATCTAGCGCCTTTTGAGCGGTCTGTTGACGATAATTCGAACTGCCTACTTGCAAACGATTCAATTCGTTTGTCAATTCTTCTCGGAATCGTGCATTTTTTTCATCGGTCATGTGTCATCCTCCTCTCAAGTAGTTTTATTAATTATATACCCTTTTCCTGAAAAATTCGACTCAAGTCATGCACATTACAAAATGGGTCGTTCCAGGTCATGTTTGATTTGTACTCTTCGACAAGTTCAAGCAGCTTACTTTTATCGCACAACTCTAACAAATTCGTACTTTCAAGGTCTTCTAAATCTTTCTGTCTAGAAGAAAATATTTTAGTACACGCCAAGAGTTCGATATCTGGTACATAGACTTCAATCGCTTCAAATAGACCTTCAATCTTATGTCGGAAATCATTTTCCTGAAAATCTTCTCGTGGTGGAAATTGAATGACACCCTCGACAATTTCAATTTCATACTCTTGAAGTGCAGCCTTAAGTTCTTGTGTCACTGTACCTTCCGTTATTCGAATATCAATGTCTCGTGTCGGACGATACATCGTTTCCTTCTTCATCATTTCAATGAACAGGAGTATTCCTGAAGCGCCTACAATAACAATTTCGATTTCAATGTTTTTAGAGGCACAGAATGTATCGAGTACTAATAATGTATCAATGATACCTTCAACATCTTTGTACTGATTAGAGTAAGACATAGTTGTTCCTCCTGCTCAAACGGTTTCATACGAAATGGACGATTTAACAATCATCGTCATATATACTAGTGCAGCTTTCCGAGTCGATTCGTTCACTTTGTATTTAAATAGGCCTGAAGGGCACGTCGGATAATTTCATCTTCCGATACTTGCTCTTTTCGCGCAGCTTGTGTCAAACCAATAAATAACGGATCTGTTAAGTCTGGAAAGCGGATCTGTACTTTCATGGGCTTTACCGGTTTCACTTCGGCCTCAAGGGTACGTTGTTCTTGACGTTCAATCAACATCCGCTTCACTTCACGTAATTGTTCACGTGTCATCTCATATACCGTCAATTCTCCATTTTGTGTCGGATATTTCCGTTCTTCTAGTAAAGCCAACTTTGGATCTTCTGGCCATGTCAACAATTCTGCTAATTTAGAAGCACTAAAATCAACATCGATCACTTTCTGAAGAATCTTCTCTCCAAAAACATTCCAAAAGGATACGTATCGACTGACTTGAGAACGTGTTTGTCCAATTTTAGTTAAGAAATCTGTCCAACTTCCTTGTTCTGCTTTAAACTGAGCTCTTGTTTCTTCACTATGGAATAAAGCATTTGCATGAGCTAAGATTCGACATTTTTCAACAAAGCTAGTCGCTTGGATGGTATCAATATGATTATAATACTGAACCAGTCCGTCGACATCATGTGGAAGCCGTTTCGTTAAAATGCGCGATAGGCCAGTTGCTGGAAGAGACTGATAGGGATTCGAGATCGCAGGTGCTGCAAACTTTTTGACAGCCTCTATTTGTTCATCGCGTAAGGATTCCGTTGCACTATCACTAACTGATGGTTCTGTTACCGTTCCTTGAAAGCTCTTGAACGTGGGCTGCCCCTTTTTACGGCTTCGACTCATAAGGCACGTACCTCCTCTGCTAACTGTAAATAGGCATCGGTTGCTGGACTTTTATGATCAATGACTGGACGGGATTCACGTTGGAGAGACTGAATCTTTAAAATGTATGGGATCGTAGTTAAGACCGGAATGCCCACCTCTTGTCCTAATTCATTCAGTTCTTCTACCGTCGTCACGTCCCCTTTCGAACGGGCGCTTACCATTGTTGGAATAAAGGCGGCGATATGGATATCTGCTTTGTAACGTTTCATTTCCTCTAATTCCTCAGGAGCGGTATAAACAGCATCCATCGAAAACTTTTGCATTTGAACCGGCATGATGATTCGATCTTGTGCGACAAGTGCGCAACGCGCATATGGATTTAACGCAGAGGTGGATCCTGGACAATCGATCAAACAAATATCAAAGAACTCTTCTAAACGAGCGAGCTCTTCGCTTAAGCGATACTCATATCCTAGTTGACTCGTCAGTCCTGTTGGGGATGCTGAACGACGTGTAGGTACTAAATGAATCGTGCCATTCTCATATTCACACGTGACAATGACTTGTTCAATCGGTACATAAAAAGGATCATGTTCTTCCATTAAACAATCGAGAAGTACTTTCCCGTCGTAATCATCTGTCAATCCAAGACCGTTTGTGGTTGAAGCCTGATCATCGGCATCGATGACGAGGACACGTAGTCCTTGTCGTGCGTACACATGGGCAAGGTTAATCGTCGTCGTCGATTTCCCGACGCCCCCCTTACGATTGTATAATGCGATTTTCTTCACTGTTGTTCCTCCCCTTCTAGCCGATCGGTATTCTGATCATTCTCCACAATATCACGGCTGATCGTGTCTTCTATTATGTTTGAGAGATACTCACTAATGCTGAGTCCTTTCGCACTCGCCAACATCTGAATACGTTCAGATGTTTCTGTTGGTACTCGCGCTGAGACAACCGTCGATGCCACCTCTTTCTGGCGAAAAGCACGGACTTTTACACCAGACGTACTAGATCGATTGGCACGAATCTCTCGAACAGTTGCTTGCTCAATGGGCTTACGTCCCTCTTCTACAGGAAGACCATGTAGCACAACATCTTCCGGATCCTCGACATACATCAATTCAAAGATTTTTGAAGCCGGTAATGTACCAAGCGACTCTTCAAATGGTTGTAATGTGTCATAGGCCTTAACATAGCGTGAGGCAAGCGAATTGGAGAAGCTGACGACATCTAAAAAGTTCCTCCATTCCTGCTTATCGTGCATTTCCGATCGGGCGATTGAAAGACGCTTTCCAATTTCAAAGACAGAGATGGTTTGGACCTTGGCTAGCTCTTTAATCTCAACCGCAAGATTTTCAAGATCACGTGAGACCGGTAACTTTTGCACAACAGATCCGATATCGGTTAAACCACTCCGGTACGGATGCTGCTCTTGCGGCTTCACTTTATGAATCTGTTTATTCCGTGCCTTCATTTTGATTGCCTCCGGTCATGTGACGTGCAAGTTCTCGAAAAGGTAGCGCCAGTTCTAGTCCTTCCTTTGACTTGTATTGAAGAACACTTTTTCCATTGTCTGCTGCTTTCTCAATAAAGGCAGCTCGACGAACGGCCGGAAGAACGGCAAGACTCTCTGCATGTGCTAACTGCTTCATCGCCTCTGCATATTCCCGATCTCCTTTTAAACCTAAATCGATGGCAACTGGCATAATACCTGTTAAATCGAGAGCAGCATTATAAAACTTCTTCACCTGACGAATGGTACGAATGGTACTACCTAATTGATCGAATACCAGTTTCTTTGGCATAAAGGGTACGACTACATGATCCGCACACGACAGGACTACTTTTGACAGTTCATTGATAGAAGGAACTGAATCCAAGATAATCCAATCAAACTCCTCTGCAAGTGGAGCAAGCATATCTTTCAACAAGAAGATCTTGTCTTGTTCCGATATCAAATTGATGAGTCGTGCATTCCGTTCATTTGAAGGGAGAAGACTAATATTATGTTTTTCATCATCAAATAGGATCTCTTCGATAGCAAGACCTTTAGTATGGACATCATACAGTGTCATGTATTGGATGGTATCTGATTCCTTGAGCATCAATTTGCTGAGAGAACCTTGTGGATCAAGGTCCACTAGTAACGTCCGGTAACCGCGCTCTCCTAAGGCATGTCCCATATTTAAGGAGCATGTGGTTTTGCCTGAACCGCCTTTTGATATGTAAAACGTTAATATATTCATAATTTCTCCCCTTTCCTTTTTCATCATCACATAAGAGATTATGAAAAACAATTATTTTATCGGTAATCTAGCAATATTTAAATAAAAATCATGTATACATTGAATTTTTAGAGTATACATTTCGACGTCGAAATGTATACAGATTTTGAATTGTAAAATCTATTTTTCTCATGATCTGTCTTATATAGAATCAACGATTCGTTGGGACCTTGCAGGTCGAATAAAAATAATAGTGATACTGAACAGATTATTAGTATTTAATACATTTTGAGAGATTAAAGGAGTTAAAAAAGAATTAAAAAGAATTGGGAAAAGCAAAGGGCATGAGATCCCTTTGATACCAACGATTTCAAAACAAAATATGTATTTGAAAAGAGACAAAAGAATTAGGAGAAGTTCTTAAATGTTCGCTTTTCAAGTATTAAAAAAATGATTAAATTCAGCACTTTTTGTTTATAAGTAAAATTTATTTGATTTATATTAACTACAATTTGTTTTTTTTCAAAAAAGGTATAGCACATTTAAGATTGAACTTTTAAGCTCTTTAAAAAGACATTTTTATCTTTTTCACATGGCAAACTAGTAGGTTGTATCGATAAACTGCTTGTTTTCACACGATATTTCAAAAAAGAGCACGACAAATAGACCATCATGCGATGGCCGATTTTTTGGAACGCTGCTGAAGACGTTCATTGAGATATAAAATCGGAGATTCAAAGAAAAGACGGTACACGTCTGTATCTTGAAGACCTTCTCCATAGCGATGGAAGTCATTTCGAATCGTTCGTAAGACTTCACCACAGGCCGAGAAGCCATAGGTATCGCTAAGAGACTGTAGAGAAGACACAGGTACTTCAAGTGCATCAAAATCAACAAAGTCACGGGCAATCTCTCGAAGATCAAACCATCCGATCAATGTATCAGCACGTTCAGCCTCTTTGATACGCTTGCTATTCACTTTATCCTCAAGTTTCACGTGAAACATAAGAGGGTGAGAAACAGTATGTATGCGTTTCTGTAAAGAGAGATTTTCTTTCACAGCACTGAGGAAATCCTTCGTATTTTCAACCAGTTGCACACGGAAGATACGTGAAAGTTGATCGAGCATGCCTTTGACGGCAAGACGATGGCCACAATAGCGTGGCAGGAACCCTTTCACTTCATCATAGGTAAGTGTGGCTTGTTTCTGAGATTGGACATGGATATCCCGTTCTACCTGAACCAATGCACGTAGCGCAACACGTAAAATATTGACGTGTTCGATTTCCATCAGGTGCCGAACCATTTCACACCAGACAGACGTATAGCCGGTTTTTGACTGGTATGTTCCAGCTTCCTCAAAGAGGTCACGATAGTTTGCAAGGTAGTCAATGAGCTCGATCGAGATGACGCCAGAGAAGTGGACAGAATACCGCAGCAGACCTACTTCTTCAAAGAGGCGTAGGTTATCATGGAGTGAACGAACAGAAGTATGAGCATATTCCGCTAATACTTCGCTCTCAATAAGTGAGAGCATCCCTTTGTCGTCACAGTGAGTCAAAAGTGTGATGAGATGACGGATCCGCGATTTTGTCCATTTCAAAGCTAAAAACGGTCCTGGGATATTATAATGATGCTTTTCATACATAAAACCCTCTTGTCGTTTTGTCCATCGCGTGAGACCGCTCATCGCAATGAGTACTTTATTAGCAATTAACACGTGACGATTTTCATGGTTGAATGACATACCTACACCTCCTCTACTCTGAACTATTACACCTAGTATCCTGTTCAAAAGAACAACTGTCAAAATGTAACTACGGTACGGTAAAGAACGACCAAAACGTTAAAAACGTTGGTGTGAAGCCGTTTTCAGAGCGAAAAAACATGTCATTTCAGTACGGTCAAAAACGACCAAAGTTTAAAGAATCGCATAGTGGCGCCGTAGAAGCACTTTTTAGCTCTATAATTTTTAAAGGCAATGAAGCAGAAATGTCATTTCAGTACGGGATTTGACGACCAACTGGTGAAAAGTGTTGTTTCAGTACGGGATTTAACGACCAGTATAGTGAAAAGTGCTGTTTCAGTACGGGATCTGGCGACCAACGCATACAAAAAGAGCCTCAAAAATTTTTATTAAAAAACTACTTTTTTTGATAAATGTTGTTTCAATACGGGATTTAACGACCATTTCAATTAAACTGTTGTTTCGGTACGGGACTTAGCGACCAAAACAATCAGTGTGTCACTTCAGTACGGTCTAAAACGACCAAAAGGAGTTAAAATGTTAAAAACTGCTGTTTCAGTACGAAAATGGCTAACTAAAAATCAAAATTGGTCGTTTTACGACATGATTCGACATTTTTGATCAGTCTTTAATTTGTAGTTAAACAAATTTTTAGGTGCACTATATTAAAAACGTAGTACGATTCAATCATCTTTATAAGAACGTATGTTCTTTTTTTCGTAAAGACGGCTATTTTGCAAATGATCAATTTGTATTCTGTTTATCATTATTATTTGGTATATATGCTTGGATATTAAACTAAATGAAGCTCATCAGTATAGCTTTTAAAAAATACTTCGGTAATTTGTTCTTTCAGATCGTCTAACAATTACTATCATATAAACGATCAAAAGAGTAGGATAATGAAATTTTATTACTTTAAGGACGAATGATTACCAGACTGTAGACAAACCCTCATTTCCACTTGGAAATGAGGGTTTGTCTTATGTATGCGTAAAAAATATGACACTCCATTAGGATTTCGACTGGAATCCCATGACCAATTGGCCAATTTTTTGAGGTTCAGGGCAGCAAAAGTGAGCATGGCCTGCATCGTCACTTTTTTTAACCC